>JBGPGZ010000020.1:0-19446 GCA_041484175.1 Cyclobacteriaceae bacterium
AATTACCAATTACCAATTACCAATGACTAATTCTGATACACCTTACTGTTTCGCATCACCCGCTGGATGCTGGCAGGGGTCATATAGCGTTCGTGTCTTTTCCGGCCCGTTGGGTTCACGTTTTTAGTGGCCGGCTTGACCGCCGCATCCCTTAGGAGCGTACTCCACGCCAAAAGCTGATACCCCAAACCTTGTTCAATACAAACACTGTCTGTCTTGTTTTCAAACATGTCCATATGGCTTTTTGACAAATGTCCCAACCCTGTTCCAAATAAGCCCCAACTGCTCTTGCGGCTAAAGTACAGAACGTGTGAGAGCTCATGACCCAGAATGCCCACCTGTGCGTTGAGCCCCGCGTTGCTAAACAATACTTTTGGATGGGCGGTTTTTGTTGAGTCGCCGATCATGACAATATACCGGCGATTACGACTGCGCCTGAAAAGGCTGGCCCAGGACGGCCTTGCCGAAAGTCCTCCCCATCCACTGCGAATTTTGAAGTGAATTTTTGTTTTTTGCAACTCCGGAAAGTACCGCAGTGCAGCGAGAATCTGCTTTTCAAACTTGGTGGGCATTGCTTTGTTAACCCCAAGGTGTTCACGGGGCTGATCCACCATGGCCGTGATATCGTTGAGGGGTTTTCCGGATTGAGACCGGGAACCGAATGGGAGAGCGGTTTGCAGGACAATCAGGAAGATCCATTTCAATTTTAGCAACGAATGGCGTTGGATTGCATCTGTGTTCAATTCTTGATATGGATAACCGATTTTCAATTTAAGAAAAATGCCGGAAGTTTCTATTCGTTTTTCACGACCGATTCAGATTTCCTACAGAATTCATTCATACCTTTCTGCCAGTCTTTTCGAAATAATTGTTTTGATGACGGAATACGTCAGCTGCAATGGATGTCTAATCGATTATAATTCACCCCATAGTTCCGAACCGTAAAAATGAATGCCATGAAAAAGATTTCTCCTTTTAGACACATGATCGCGTTGATTGTCATTGCATTGATGTCAACTCAATTAAATGCCCAGCAACCGGGTTTTCAACTCATAAAAAAGACCGTGATTGGTGGTGAAGGGGGTTGGGATTACCTGGTCGTAGACAGCGACAACCGAAGACTCTATATATCCCACAGCACCCAGGTTGAAGTACTCAATGTCGACACACATCAAAAAATAGGAGCCATTACCGGCCTCCAGGGGGTTCACGGAATCACCATTGTGCCGAAGGCGGGGAGGGGTGTGATAACCAATGGAAGATCCAACTCAGTCATCATCTTTGACTTAAAGACATTACTTTCCATCAAGGAATTGCCTACCGGCAAAAACCCGGACGCGCTTCTTTATGATAATTTTTCTGATCGCGTTTTCATTTTTAATCACAGCGGGGGAAGTGTTACTGCAATCGACATTACGGAAGCCAAAGTACTGGGCACCCTTGAATTAGGTGGGGAGGCAGCTGAAGCAGGAGTTTCGGATGAGAAAGGTACGATCTTTGTTAACCTGGAAGACGTCCACGAAGTCGTTTCTTTTGATGCAAAATCATTGACCGTTAAAAACCGGTGGAAACTGACTCCCGGTGAAGAACCGACCGGCCTGGCGATGGACCGGGAAACTCACAGGCTGTTCAGCGCCTGCCATAATGAGCTTATGATTGTGTTGGATTCTGACAATGGGAAAATAGTTGCGCAAGTGCCGATCGGCAAAAGAGTAGACGGAGTCGTTTTTGATCCTGTTTCCAAACTTGCCATCAGCTCAAATGGAGAAGGGTCGATAACGATTGTAAAGGAAATTTCTCCCACGGAATTCAAAGTCCTGGAAACAGTAAAAACAGAAGTTGGCGCAAGGACCATCGCCCACGATCCAAAAACCCACCATGTATTTGTTTCAACGGCCCAATATGGCGAAACACCCCCTGCAACCACTGAAAATCCGCGGCCCCGTCCGAGCATTATTCCAGGAACGTTTATGATCCTGGAATTAGGTAAGAAATAATGGTGATAAGACGATTTCGGTTGGATGTCATTATCAGCCGAATTGATGGCAACTTTGTGCCACTTACCTTACTTTTATGACCTTTCCGGAAATGCTATGAGATTTCTCACAACATTGTTCTTGGCTTTTGCTGCATCCCTGTCGATGAATTTTCTATGCGCTCAGGACCTGGCGTATTATATTGAGAAGGCCAAAATAAATAGTCCATTAATTCAGGATAATAAAAACCAAAGTGAAGCGGCTCATTTGGAAGCCGACCGATTAAAGGCGTTCTATACAAAATCTCAGATTTTCCTCACTGGAATATATTCGTTTGATCCGATTGTTTCAAGGGATAATGGACGGTCGAAATTAGATTTAAACCCGGCGGGTTCAGCGGAAAATTATTCCGGATATGATCTTGCTGCCAGCAATGGAGGCGTCTACCAGGGCCTATTGAACATCAATCAGCCATTGTTTAATGGCGTGCGCTATGAAACTGCGGCGGAACAAGTTTTGGTTGGGTCCCAGATCAATCAAAACAATATTCAACTCGCAGCTCACGATTTAGAAAAATTTATTACCGATCAATATATCCTTTGTCTTCAGGATTATAAGCAAACGGAATACCTTGAAAACCTGGTTAGAATTCTCAATGAACAGAAGAACATGGTTTCAAAGCTGGTAGAAAATGGCATTGCAAAACAATCCGATCTCTCATTGCTTTACATTGAGCAAAAAACACAGGAAACCGCATTAAATACTTTTCGTGCCACCTATCGCAGGGACTTGATGGACTTGCGCGTGCTTTGCGGCATTGCTGACACGGCCTTCCAAGTGCTCAATAATATTGACCTTCAACTGCAGGAGGATGTTGTAAAATCACGGTTCACTGAAAGGTACAGGCTGGACAGCCTGAACCTGGTTGCTGCCCAAAAAGTGTTTGAATTAAAATACAAACCTACAGTAAGCCTGTTTGCCAATACGGGGCTGAATGCGGTTTATGCCCCGACTATTCCCAACAGACTGGGCATGGGTGCCGGCATCAATTTCACATTGAATTTAACAGATGGAAAACAGCGCAGCATTACTCAGGAAAGAACAGCAGTGTTAATGCGCACAACAAGATTGTATAAAGATTTTTTTTATAGTCAGAATAGTGTTCGGAAAAACAGAATCCTGACAGAATTAAAATCCATACGGGAACGCCTTGCAATTACCGAAGATCAACTGAAAGAATATCAGAAACTCCTTGAGTTTTACAAACAAGAATTGAGTCGCGGCCAGATATCGGTGATCAACTATATCGCCACATTAAAGAGCATGGCTATCACTCAGCGTGATTTTGTAATACTCAGAACAAACAGAGAACTATTGGTCAATCTTTACAATTATTGGAACTGGTAAAAACATGCGCACAAATTTGAAGTTCATTGTTCTATTGACCGTTATAATAGGCTCCTGTGGCAGAATTTCTCTGGAAGAAGATGCGCTCATAAAGGCCAAAGTCGCAGTAGGCGTCACCGGTTTGACCAAAGGGATCATAAAAGATGAACTCACCCTCTTTGCCACTACGTTGTATTTGAAACGAAATGTAGTGACCACTCCTATTCCGGCCTTTATTGCACAAGTGTTCATCAAGCTTGGGGATCCGGTAAATGAAGGTCAAGTACTTTACTTGTTGGAGACAAAGGAACGCAGGGCATTGGGATCTCAGGCCCTGGTCCCTGATTCTTCCGCCGCATCTTTTGGAAGAATTACCATCAAAGCTCCCGCTTCGGGGATCATCAGCACCTTGGATAAGCAGCAAATTGGAGATTATGTGCTCGAAGGTGGACAGCTTTGTACCATTGCCGAAAGCGATGCGCTTGCTTTTGGCGTAAACGTACCTTTTGAATTCACTTCCTTTGCCAAAGCAGGAATGAAATGCTCCCTGGTATTGCCAGACAACTCCAGGCATCCGGCAACTTTTACGACGCCTCTCTCCACAATGAACTCTCTTGCACAAACACAAACCATCCTGGCAAGGGCAGATCACCGAATGTTTCTGCCCGAAAACCTCATCGTTAAAGTGATTGTCAATAAGGGCACCGAGACTAAGCAACAAGTTCTTCCCAAGGCATGTGTGCTAACCGATGAAATGATGGAAAAGTTTTGGGTAATGAAACTGTTAAACGACAGCACGGCCATTAAAGTTGAGGTTAAGCCGGGTGTTCGAAATCTCGATCTTGTTGAAATCATGGAGCCCTTATTCAAACCGGACGATAAATTCCTGATTTCAGGAAACTATGGTCTTCCAGACACTGTCTTTGTCAAAGTGAACAACCAATGATATAAGTCTCCTAAAATGACTTCTGGTAAAAGTTACTTTCAGGTCTTTGCTAAACCTATTTTGTTTGCAGGCATTTTGTTGTTTGTAGCCGGCGTGTTCTCCTATACCCGCATGCAAACAAACTTGTTTCCGGAAGTGCTCTTTCCGAGAATCACCATTATAGCCGACGCAGGACAACTGCCGATTGACAGAATGATGATCACGGTCACCAAACCTGTAGAAAGTGCAGTTAAAAGAGTTCAGGGTGTTACGGTCGTTAAAAGCAGTACGAGCCGTGGGATTTGTACAATCGACATTTTCTTTAACTGGGGACTGGATACTTATTCAAAGAAAATACAAATCGAAAGTCGAATCAATGAGATCAAAAATTTCTTGCCGCCTGGCGTAAATCTCTCCATTGAGGCGATGAATCAATCGCTATTTCCAGTTTATGGCTTCACCCTCGAAAGCGCCGAGCATAGCCAGGTAGCGCTTCGTGACCAGGCAAATTTATTGTTGCGGCCAATTTTTGCTCAGGTAAATGGTATCTCAAACGTGGTAGTGAGAGGAGGCCGGGGTAAGGATTTTGTGGTAATCCCCGACCCAATAAAGCTTTCTTCGCTCGGGCTTACGCCGAATACTTTTATAACAGCTTTTAACAGCAATAATTTTGTGTTGTCGAACGGCTACGTTTCTGATTACCGAAGGCTCTATCTCTCTTTGACGGATACACGCGTAAACAATCTGGAGGCGTTACAGGATATTATTCTAAAAAATGATGGGACCAGGATTGTTCGTCTGAAAGATGTCGCTGCAATTGAGATACAAGAGCAGCAGGAATTTGTAATCATCAATGCAAATGGCAGTAATGCAGTGCTGGTTGATTTAGTCAAGCAACCTGGGGTCAATTTGATTGATTTTGCAAAAGAGGTTGAGGAAAGGGCAACCGAGGCAAGAAAGATTTTGCCCAAAGGATATGATCTAAAACCGTACTATAATCAAAGCGCTTTTGTCGGGGACAGCATTGACAGTGTCGTCAAGACGATGTATGAAGGCCTGTTCCTGGCCCTCATCGTTATGATCGTTTTTCTCCGATCATGGCGAGCCAGCCTGGTCGTCATGTTCACCATTCCCGTGACACTTGCCTTTACTATTTTAGTGTTATATCTGGCTGGCATAACCATCAACATCATGTCGCTGGGTGCGATCGCCGCTTCGATTGGTTTAATCATTGATGACGCAATTGTAATTATCGAACAAATCTACCGTGGCCATGAAGATCATCCAGAGAAAGACCGGTTCACCATTGTTAGAGAAGCGATTCATGGTCTATTCCCTGCGATGGTGGGGTCATCCCTGGCAACGATTGTCATCCACTTTCCCTTTCGATTAATGAGCGGACTGGCAGGAAGTTTTTTTAGGGAACTTTCCGACACCATGCAGTTGACGATGGTCACCTCATTTTTAGTTACCTGGCTGCTGCTGCCAGTACTTCATCTTTTCATTGGGTACAAAGCTTCCTTAAAACCACATACTCACAGTGTGTCTGACTCCGCAAATCGTTTGAAATGGCTTACGTGGTTCTTTAATAAACCGATCGTTGCCATCCTGTTGGTAATGGGCTTGGCTGGCTCAGCATGGTGGGCTTCTGGCAAAATGGAGACAGGATTCTTACCTGAACTTGATGAGGGTACTATTGTACTGGATTACATTTCACCAGCAGGGACTTCCCTTGAAGAGACCGACGCCATCTGTAAAGAAATTGAAAAGATTGTTGACGCTCATCCCGATGTAGAATCCTATTCGCGAAGAACAGGAATACACATGGCTTTCAAAAGTGATCCATCCAATATCGGTGATTATTCCATCAAATTGAAAAAGGACAGAAAGAAAACTACCGATCAGGTAATCAATGAGCTTCGAAAAGAAATCGCGGCGAATGTGGTGGCCATGGAAGAGATTTCATTCGGTCAACGTATCTCAGACTTATTGGGTGACTTAATGAGTACGCCGCAACCGATTCAAATAAAGATATTTGGTGATGATTATAACCTGTTGAAAGTATTTGCGCGGAGGGCCGATACGCTTTTGCAGGAGGTACCGGGGATTACGGATATCAACAATGGGTTGGTTACGGCAGGACCCACCATCCTGTTCCTTCCTGACCACGAAAAATTGAGCCTGTATAAAATTTCACTGGCTGATTTCCAGACGCAACTGACAGCATACACAGCCGGTGTTCCACTGGGATTAAACGCCAATGTGGCGACCCCATCACCATTCCAGGCAGCCATGACCGGGGGGTTGCAAATTGGTCAGCTTCAGGACGGAGAACAAATGCGCAGGATATTACTTCGCTTTACTAATTTTAAAGACAACGATTTAGAGCGCCTAAAGCGTGAATTCATTTTTTTACCGGATGGCACAACAAGGCCTTTATCCTTTTTTTGCAATATCAAAATTATCCCGGGCGAGATTGAATATCGAAGAGAAGATCTTAAATCGAATGTCATCGTTACAACGCGTCTTGAAAACGTCGATTTGGGTACTGCTATAAAAGCGATTCAAAAGAAATTGACGGAGCATCTTCCATTGCCGCAAGGGTATACTATTGTCTATGGCGGTGCGTATGCAGAACAACAAAAATCATTTAAGGAATTGTTAACTATTTTGGCGATGGCAACGCTCTTCGTTTTTGGAGTGATGATGTTCTTATTTAAAGAATGGAGAATATCTTTATTGATATTATTCATTTCAGTGACCGCTATCAGTGGCTGTATTCTGGCTCTTTATTTTGTGAGGATACCGTTAAACGTCAGCAGCTACACCGGCATCATTATGATCGTGGGCATTATTGCAGAGAATGCAATTTTCACGGTCAACCAATTCAGACAGAACTTCGGGGATACGGGTGACGTTGACCAGTCAATCAATTATGCTATAGCCCTGCGCATTCGCCCCAAATTAATGACGGCGATTGGAGCTATTCTTGCCCTGATGCCATTGGCTATGGGTATTGGATTGGGGGCGCAAATGCAACAGCCATTGGCGATAGCCGTGATTGGAGGATTTTTAGCAGGCCTTCCTTTGTTGCTGCTCGTGCTTCCGAGTTTTATGAGGGTGTTGTATAAGAAGTGAAAAGCAGAGTAAGCCGACTAGTTGGTGATTCATTCGCAATTCGCAAATCACTAATTACTGTTGTCCTTTAATTGTTTTGTGTGAGGTTGCTTTTCATTGTGCACTTCGTGCAGCCCTGGTGTACTTTGTGGTTAAATTTCTTTTACCACAAGGGGCCAAGGGTTGCACAAGGTTCACAAAAATATCGGCACAAAGCCTAACCAGTGACGGTGCCTTCCGGGTTGAGGCGGAGTCGAATTGCGATTAGTGAAATTGCCTCGAAGGGATGCCTTTGGCACGATCGGCGAATTGCGAATTTTGACATAACAGCCTCCCTATTTATTTCGCATACGCCACAGACCTCATCTCCCGGATTACGGTCACTTTGATTTGCCCGGGATACTGCATGTCTTTCTCAATCTTTTGCGAAATATCAAAGCTCAGCTGCCCGGCGCGCTCATCCGTCGCTTTTTCGGCATCGACGATCACCCGCAGCTCGCGACCGGCCTGGATCGCATAACATTTTTCAACGCCCTCAAAGCTGAGACCCACCTGCTCCAGTTCTTTGAGCCGTTTAATGTATTGTTCCATCACCTCGCGCCTGGCTCCTGGTCGTGCGCCGGAGATTGCATCACAGGATTGTATGATGGGTGAAATAATACTGGTCATTTCGATTTCGTCATGGTGTGCGCCAATGGCGTTACAAACGACCGGGTGCTCCTTGTATTTCAGAGCAAGTTCCATGCCTACGATGGCGTGCGGCTTTTCAAGTTCTTCCGGCCATACCTTGCCAATGTCGTGCAGGAGCCCGGCGCGTTTGGCTTGCTTCACATTCAACCCTAGTTCTGCAGCCATGATGGCGCAAAGGTTTGCCACTTCGCGGGAGTGTTGCAATAGGTTCTGTCCGTAGGAGGAGCGGAACCTCATCCGGCCGATCATCTTGATCAATTCGGGGGCCAGTCCGTGGATCCCTAAATCGATCACCGTGCGTTCACCAATCTCGACGATCTCGTCATCGATATTCTTTGAGGTTTTGGCAACAATTTCCTCGATGCGGGCTGGATGGATGCGTCCGTCCTGCACCAGCCGGTGCAACGACAGCCTGGCAATCTCTCTTCTAACGGGATCAAAACCTGAAATGATAATTGCCTCCGGCGTGTCGTCGACTATAATTTCCACGCCGGTGGCGGCTTCCAGAGCACGGATATTTCGCCCCTCCCGGCCGATTACTTTTCCTTTGATGTCGTCACTTTCAATATTAAAGATCGAGACACAATTTTCAATGGCGTGTTCCGTGGCTGTTCGCTGGATGGTCTCCACGACAATTTTCTTTGCTTCCTTGGTGGCGGTCAGCTTGGCTTGCTCCATGATGTCCTTGATATATGAGCTGGCCTTTGTCTGGGCCTCTTCTTTTAATGACTCTACCAGCTGATCCCGTGCCTGGTCGGCGGTCAGTTTGGAAATGTTTTCCAGCACGGCCACTTTCTGCGCGTTGAATTTGTCAAGCTCTTCCTTGCGTTTCTTTACCAATTCATGTTGCTGCGCCAGGCTTTGACGTTCTTCATCCAGATCGGATTCCTTGCGTTTTACCTGCTCCAGTTCTTTCGAGAGTTGTGCCTCGCGCTGTTTGATCTTCTGTTCATTGCCAATGATCTGATTTTTCTTGCGATTGGCCTCTTCTTCAAACTCCTGCTTCATTTTGAGCAGCTTTTCTTTGGCCTCAATAATCTTGTCTTTCTTGATATTCTCCGCCTGAAGTTCGGCTTCCCGGATAATCATTTTGGCTTTTTCCTCGGTCTCATACTTACGCTTGCTTATTTTACGCCGGTACAACACGGTGCTGGTCACAACGCTCAACACGGCCGTTGCCGCCAGGCCGATCAGCGCTACAGTTAATATTTCCATCGTTGAAAAAATTTAGGTGTTAAACACACCCGGAGGCCTCACCCGAACACGCTCCAAGGAAGGATATCTTCCTTCGAAAGGGTTCTGTGGCCTGGAAATGAAAGGAGAGAAAAAGGATTTATAAAGCTTGCGAGACTAGTTGGTTGAGATAGTTTACTTTCTCCACCACGGTTTGGTCGATCACCTGAAGGCTTTCTTCGTCCGCCAATTTGTCTACGAGGCAATCAAAGGCTACCATGGCCAGCAGATCTTGTTTGTCATCAATACCGAACTGTTCCCGGTAATGTTTGATCTTTTCATTAATGAGTTTGCCCGCATTCCGTATCCGCTCTTCGTCCTTACGCTTGACCTTCATCGGATACTCACGGTCCGCAATTTTGATCTTGATTGACAGTTCTTCCATTGACCGGTTTATCTGCTCAAGTACGCTATGCACTTATCGATTTCTCGAATATACTCGTCCACTTTCCTTTTCAACTCCGAAGCACTTCCGTCTTCTGGGTTTATTTGGTCTACAATCTTAGTGATTTTAATCTGATTTTTAAAATTAGAGAGCTGCTCATCCCGCGATTTCAGGCTATTTTTTAAGTCGTGGTTTTCCAATTTTATCCCCCGAATCTCATCTTTCAGCGCTTTGTGCTCGCTGAGTAATACCAGAATTTTGCGTTCCAAACCGTTGAGGTTGGTCTTTAAAACTTCCTGATCCATGTGTGTTTTTTTTATAGCTTCAAGCTGCCAGCCTCCGGCCGTAAGCTTCTCAATGATGATTTTCTAAGCCCCAATCCTACTTCCTTATCAAGGCCCCCATCTTTTGCTCAAAGGCCTCCATCAAGCGGGTCATGGTCCTGTCAATCTCTTCGTCCGTCAGCGTCTTGGTTTCATCGAGCAGTGTAAAACCAAGGGCATAAGCTTTCTTTCCTTGCGGGATCTTGTTGCCTTCGTACACATCAAACGCAATAATTTCTTTGATCAGCCGCTTTTCCGTTGCCAGCACCAACTCCCGAATCTCGGCAAATGTCACGTGTTTGTCCAATACAAGCGACAAGTCGCGTCTTACTTCAGGAAACTTCGGCACTTCCAGCACTTCGAACTTAGGATTTGCGGACTTGAAAAGCAAGGCCGCGTCAAGATCAGCATAAAAAATTTCCTGCTTGATCCCAAAATCTTTAGTGAACGCAGATTTTACTTTGCCGAGCTTCCCGATTTCTGCCCTGCCATGAACAATTTTCATTCCGTACTCAAAAAGCGGATCATGAAGGGTCTCCTGTTTGATGTTTTGCTGTTGCCCCGGGAAGCATTTCTGCAAAATGTTCGCTACCTGCTGAGCCAGATCATAATAGGTCACCAGCCGCGTCTTATGCAGCCAGTTTTCAGCCTCATGATTGCCACTCAGGTATAACGCCAGTCGTTCTTCCTCATGATAAAGGGGTTTCTCTCCCCTGGAGGGGAGGGGTGCTTTCCAATACACCTTCCCGAATTCATATAATTTCAGATCCCTCTGCCTCCGGTTGATATTGTAAGCGCTTACTTCCAGACCGCTGAAAAGCATCGTTTGGCGCAAAACGCCCTGTTCTTCACTGAGCTTGTTCAGGATTTCAATGGGCTCGCCGTGGAAGGTCAGGTTGTGTTTTTGATAATAAGCGGCCTGGGTGAGCGAATTGGTGAGGATTTCGTAGAATCCGTTGGCTGCGAGCGTTTCTCCAAGGGTCCGCTTGAATTGATGAATGTCCTTGTCCGGAAAGCTGGATAAATAATCGGTTCCGGCAAAGGGCGAAAGCTCGATGTTATTAAAGCCATAAATACGCAGGATTTCCTCCACGATATCTGCTTCCTGGGTTACGTCAACCCGGTACGGAGGCACGGAAACCGTAAAACTGTCGCTGGACCTGGTTGTTATTTCAATGTCAAGACTTTCAAGGATAGAGAAAACCCGGTCGCGTGGGATTTCCTTCCCGATCAGGCGATGGATGTTCTTATCTTTTATTACGATAACGCGATTTTCAATTTTGTTTGGATATACATCCACAACGTCCGACGAGATTTGCCCGCCTGCAATTTCCCTGATCAGGTTCGCCGCCCGCTTTAACGCATAAACCGTAATATTCGGATCCGTCCCGCGCTCAAAGCGGAACGAAGCCTCGGTCTTCAGTTGATGATGCGTCCCGCTTTTGCGAATGTATATTGGGGAGAAACAAGCGCTCTCCAAAAAAATATTGCTTGTCTTTTCAGAAATCCCGGATTTGATCCCGCCAAAAATCCCGGCCAGGCACATTCCTTCTTTCCCGTTGCATATCATCAGATCATTCGCAGTCAGCGTCCTTTCCTTCCCGTCAAGCGTAATAAATTTACTTCCTGCGGGGAGCGTTTTTACAACCACTTCCCCGCCCGCGATCTCGTCGGCGTCAAACGCATGCAGGGGCTGACCAACTTCGTGCAATACAAAATTTGTGATATCAACGATGTTGTTGATTGGCGTAAGACCGATTGATCTCAGCCGGCTTTTTAACCAGTCTGGCGATTCCTTCACGGTAACGCCTGCCAATGTCAAGCCGGAATAGCGTGGACACGCCTCGGTATTTTCCACCCGGATGGAGATATGCAGATTCTTATGATCGACCCTAAAGTTATCAACCGGGGGCCATTTCAAATTCTTTCCGGTGACGGCCTTGACGTCTCTGGCTACACCGATGTGAGAAGCGGCATCGGCACGGTTCGGCGTCAGACCAATTTCCAGAATGGCGTCGGACTCAATTTCGTAAAACGTTGCGGCGGGAGTTCCATTTGGAACCTGAGTACTCAGAACGATAATTCCCGCATGATTCTGGCCAAAGCCGATCTCATCTTGCGCGCAAATCATTCCTTCGGATTGCTCGCCACGGATCTTAGTGGCTTTGATTGTGAAGGGAGCTCCCTGAAAGGGATGCAAAACAGTGCCCGGCACCGCGACAACCACTTTTTGGCCTGCTGCCACATTGGGTGCACCGCAAACGATATGAAGTGGCCGGTTTCCTCCAACGTCCACCGTGGTCAACAAGAGCTTATCGGCATTGGGGTGTTTCACGCAAGTGAGCACTTCTCCGATCACCAACCCTGCAAGTCCGCCTTTTACGGTTTCAAACGGCTCAATGCTTTCAACTTCAAGTCCGGTCGAGGTAAGCACTTTCCCGATCGCTTCGGCCGCTACGGGGATATCGATGTATTGTCTGAGCCAGTTATAGGAAATCTTCATGCAGCCGAAAGATAAAGAATCAAAAATAAGAGTTTAACATCAGATTCTAAGGGGTCATAGACACCTTGGAGGCGTCAGAGGCCTGGGTCCCTTAATGGTATGATTTCTCACCTGCCCGAATCGCGACTTTCAAGAGGTTTTCTTTCGGAGGAAAAGGACAAGAAAAACGATCCGAATAGGCACAATAAGGATTGTAGGCCTTGTTGAAGTCAAGGAAAAGAGAGGAGGCCCCCGGTGCTTTTTTCAATTCCAGGTAACGCCCGGCGCCATAGGTTTCCCTGGAACTGGTTTCGTCGGCAAAGGCAAGAAATAAAGTCCCGCGGTGAGGACCAGGATCGGTGATCTCCAGGACGAGTAATTTATTCGGGACTCCATCCAGTTCAAATTCGGCGTAGGCATATTCCAAATATTTTTTTTCCAGGCCATCGCTGGTCGGCAGTACGACCATCTTTTTGTCTTTTACCGGTACTAAAGCAGCCTTGATCAGGTACTTTAAATCAGGCGGAAAATAGGCAAGACCGTGAAAAGCCGCCGATTTATCGAACGGGGAATCGCTGTTAATCTTCATGAACTGGTCCTTCTCCTCGCGCTCGTGTTGCAATTCGCTCGCATATTCTTCCGGCGATTGCCCATCCTGAAACGAATAAACGACAATTGCGACCGCGGCCGCCACGAATAAAATGATGATGAAGTGAGTCGGTTTCATGTTTAGTGCCTCGCTGTTGATTCGACTTTCAACTTTTCAAAACGATCAATAGCATCCCGGTGGAGGCCGTACAATTCAAAGAATTTTGGAATGGAAATATCCGCTAATGTTCCGGGTGCATTTACCAGTACGCATATCGCAAGCTTGTCCTTTCGATGAATGGCCACTTCGCTCCGGTACCCGTTGACATAGCCGCCATGATAGTCGAGGGTATCGTCCCGGAAGGTCAATACACGCCAACCCAGCGCATAATAGGACCGCTTCAGCGGCTTCCATCTCCAAAAATAGCGGTTCCTTGGCGTCGCCCGTACCACGGGGTGAAAGATCTCATCTTCGGTTTTGCGCGACATAAGATCGGACGAGTCTTTCGTTAACGACACAAGCCATCTGGCCATATCGGAAATGCTCGCATTGATGCCGCCGGCCGGAGCCACGCTATAGTAGGTGTTTGAAATTGACATCGGGATCCATCCTTTCCAAAAGTGATGCGGCTTGGCCACATTCGTATTTTGAATGATTGCCTCATAACTGACGGATGCCGTTTGCATGTGGAGCGGGTCAAACACTTTCTCTTTCAAATTCTCTGCGTAGGTTTTGCCGGTGGCAGCCTTCACCACTTCGCCGATGAGACTGTAGCCAACATTTTGGTAGTTGTACAGTTGCCCCGGCTTCCCCAGCAGGTCAAGGTCACGAAGGTGATAGACGAGGGTATCAAAATTAGCACCATCCTCCACGCGGTCGGTGAATGCGTGGTATGGCAAACTGGTGGTATGAGAGAGTACGTTGCGCAAGGTTAGGCTTTGCGTGCTCAGTGCCGATTTGAGTTTAAAGGATGGTAGGTATTTTATTACCGGGTCGTCCCATTGCAAGCGTTTTTCATCCACGAGGATACCGGTGAGGACAGAAGCAAAACATTTTGAAACAGAACCGATCCGGAATACGCTGTGAATATCGATCGAATCATGGACGGTCGCATCCCGCAGGCCAAAGCCTTTCAGGTAGATGATGGACGAATCGCTGATCACCGCCACGGCCAATCCGGGCGCCAGATTGTTTTGCAGCGCGCGCCGGATAAACAATTCATACTCGGCTAAAAGTTCTTGCACATGCGGGTTTGGATGCTGATAAGTGAAGGGATCGGTAGGCCGCAGTTTTTCACCCGAAGATGTAAATGCCTTTTGCTGTCTTGACAGAGTCTGGTGATGGGACGGGGAATAGACAATAAATGTAGACGTGGCAATGATCGCAAGGACGAGTAAGCTGTATTTTTTAATCTTCACCCGAAATCAGTTTCATTTACAAATTACTAATAACCGATTACCAAACACCGACCACCGAATACCGACCTACCGAATACCGATTAAAGGAGTCCCTCATCTGCAAAACTATAATACCGTTGTCCGGCAATAATCAAGTGGTCGAGCAGCTGAACCTCCAAAAACTTACCAGCTTCCTTTATTTTTTTTGTCAGGTCAACATCGCTTTGGCTGGCGGTGAGGTTGCCGGAGGGATGGTTATGGGCGACAATCACACCGCTGGCCAATTCTTCGAGGGCCAATTTAAAAATGATTTTTGGATCTGCCACTGTACCCGACACGCCCCCTTCACTGACGCGTTTCTTTTTGATCATTCGGTTGGCCCGGTTTAGCAAAAGGACCCAGAATTCTTCGTGCGGCAAGTCCATCAGGTCTGCTTTTATCTGGTCAAACGCATCTTTCGAGCCGCCAATCCTGGGTTTCTCTTCCGGCTCCCGTTCTTTCCGTCTTCTCCCCAATTCTACGGCAGCCACAATCGTAAGCGCCTTTGCTTCGCCGATGCCTTTGACTTTCATTAGATCTCTAACGGAGAGTTTGGCAAGTTCGTGCAGGTTGTTGTCAACAGACTGCAGGATTCTTTTCGCGACCTCCACGGCGCTGAGGGTGGCGGTACCCGATCCAATCAGAATCGCCACGAGTTCGGCATCCGAAAGCGCCGGAGTGCCCTTGAGCAGCAACTTCTCACGAGGCCGGTCGTCGGGTGACCAGCTCTTGATGTTAAGTGCCTTAGCCTCATTAACCTTCATGATGCCATGAAATATAAGACTTTCAAAAGGCGTGTGGTAAATTGTCAGATTACGGTTTACCTGACACTTTGGTCATTGGCCACCGGTTATTGGTCATTGGCCACTGGTCATTGGTCATTAGTCATTGGTGGCTTGGTGCAACGCTTCAAGATTTGGTTTCTGGTTGAATCTGGTTGCTGGACTCTAGATTCTTGTTTTCATGCACTGGAGTAATTGTGACAGGTGTCCGGTATCCTAGTCCAGCGACCAGCATCCAGAATCAAAAAAAAACCCTCCCTTATCCAGTCTGGACAAGGAAGGGAAAAATAAAATGTTTTCCTGGTAAACGGTATATTAAGGCATAAACAGAGTCTCCCAATTACTAATGACCAATTACTAATGACCAATTACTAATTACGCCTGGGCATTTACACGCCTTGCCAACTTTGACTTTTGGTTGGCAGCTTTTTTCCAATGAATAATGTTCTTCTTGGCAAGCTTGTCGATCATGGAAGAGACCTCTTTCAGTAGTGCCTGCGCCTCGTCTTTCTTGGTTGTTGTTTTGAGCTTCTTGACCATCGTGCGCGTAGTTTTGTGCTGATATTGGTTTCTTGCACGCTTTGTTTCATTTGCCCGGATTCTCTTCTCCGCTGATTTGTGATTTGCCATAGTCCTTTTTAAAAATGGATTGCAAAGGTAAGCCCAATATTCAGAATTGCAAAAAACCTGTCCATTTTATCCGTTATCCTATTTTGCGAGGATCTCACCCTCGAAAAAAAGCCAGGTAAGGGGGTCCAATATCACCTCCATGGGTTTTTTTTCTGCAGGAAAGCTGAATTTTTGACTTTTGCTATTCAGGAGCACCGTCTTTACTTCCAGCCCGTCCTGCAGTGTCCGAAGGCCGATGTCAAGCGGCGTCTTGAAAACTGTTCCCGCCTGGATCTGATCGATCGTGATGATCACCGACCTGGCATTGGGATCATAATTCCAACGGCCAGACAGTTTGGGATGCCCCCCCTTCCAAAGCCATTGCTCAAAGAATACGGAAAGGTCCTTTTCAGAAACTCCCTCCATGATCCTCTGAAAGTCCGCGGTCATGGCGTTACCATTGCGGTACGTTTGATAATATTGCTGAATGCCCTTCCAGAAAGCAGTTTCTCCCATTTCATGCCGCAGCATGTGCAGCACCCATCCTGCTTTTTGGTAGGTATTTACATTGAGCACTTCATCGATATCGGTAAGGGTGGTATCGATGACCGGGGACGGATTCTGAACAAGATATTCCACTGCCTGCGTTCGTTGCTGCTTCGCCCTCTCAACAAGTTTGTCGTGGCCATATGCGTACTCCATATACAGGTTGGCGAAGTACGTTGCAAACCCTTCGCTGAGCCATACATGATGCCAATCGCCTTCTGTGACAGAGTTTCCAAACCACTGATGGGCCGTTTCGTGGGCGATTATATTTTCATTTTCATTCTTTCCATTGACAGAATTCTCGGAATAGAAAATGTTGCTCGCATTCTCCAATCCGCCCCAGCGCGTCATTGATTGCACATGGGCCAGTTTTTCATAGGCATATGGGCCTATGTGATTGTGAAAAAAATCAATGATTTTGGGACCGACTGCAAAGTCACTAAAACCCGCTATGCGGTTTTGAGGGAATACCCAGGTTGATACGGGGATATGATCAACCTCGCCGGAAAGTTGCACAGCAAACCGGGCCACCCCAATGGTCATTACCTTAACGGGGATTTCAATGTTTTCTTCCCAATGCGTCAGCTTGCGGTGATGGTCTATCACGCTTTCCTCCACCTGTCGGCCACTCGCCACCACCTGATAGTACTCCGGCGCGATAATCACGAAATCAACGCGGGCTTTATCGGAGGGATGATCGATGCAGGGTATCCAATGATGACCGCGGTTGGGCCAGTTATCGCCAAAAAATGTACGGTCGCCAAATTTATTTTTGCCAATAATCAATCCTTCTTGCGGCACGCCGGCATAATCTATAACAAACCTTGATTGCTCTCCTTCCACGGTATTTTTTTTTAATATGATTTTGATGCGGCCTTTTTGATGCATGAACTTTAGCGGGTTCCCATCCTGAAAAACATGGCTTACACTCATACCAACGCCTTTTGAGGTCTTGTTGACGAGGTCCAATTCAAATTCTGAAATTGCTTTTTTGAAAAGGATTGTAACGGTAGCCTTTCCGCTAATGACATCGGTGGAATCGTTCAACTCAAGTTGAAATTGATAATGCCGGACATCGATGTTACTGTTTTTTGGGTAAGGATCAGCGGCATTACCACAGAAAAACCCCACCATGAAAACAAGTCCAATAAACTTCCGCATGTTTCTTATTTTTGAAGAAAGGTAACACTGTGCGACGGTTTGCAAAATTGATTTTATTCGGAAGTGTGATGACGGTGGGTTCGGGATGGGGCTTTTATGCTCATCAAAAGATAAACCGCCTGGCGGTTTTCATCCTGCCCCCCGATATGATCGGGTTTTATAAGAAAAATATCCAATACATTTCCGAGGCTGCCGTCAATCCGGATCGAAGAAGGTATGCCGTGCCCGGGGAGGGCGCCCGGCATTTTATTGATTTGGATGACTACGGCGATAGCGCAGTCTATAAACTGCCTCGGCGATGGGAGGATGCCGTTAGGAAATTTGGAGAAGATTCGCTGACGGCTCATGGTATCGTGCCGTGGCATATCAACCGGACGTATTATCAGCTAAAGGACGCTTTCATGGCACGGGACCCTGAAAAAATCCTGCGCCTCTCCGCTGAACTCGGGCATTATGTTGCGGACGCTCATGTGCCTTTGCATACAACCAGCAATTACGACGGTCAGAAAACCGGACAACCGGGAATTCATGCCTTCTGGGAATCGCGTCTGCCGGAATTGTATTTTTCAGATTATGATTTCCTGGTAGGCAAAGCGGCCTACATCGAAAATGTACAAGCCGCCGCCTGGGGCGCGGTAAGTGTATCCCATCAGGCAGTTGATTCGGTCCTTCGTTTTGAGAGTGACCTATCAAGGAAATCTGGAGACAAAAAATTCAGTTTTGAGACGAAAGGGCGGAGTACCGTTAAGGTTGTTTCAGCGGAGTATGCCAAATCCTATCATCAACTTCTGGCGGGTATGGTGGAGCGTCAATTCCGGGCCAGTGTAAAAATGACCGGAGACATTTGGTACACCGCCTGGGTGGACGCAGGCCAACCGGACCTGAAGTCGCTGATTGATTACAGGCCCAGCGATGAGGAATTGAGGAGGAGGAAAGAGGAATTGAAGAAGTGGAAGAAAAGAATTTATGACTCCCGACAACAGGAGGGGTAATCGGTAGGCCGGTAATCGGTAGGTCAGTAGTCGGTGATCCAGTAATCGGTAATCGTTGGTACATCCCGCAGCATAGGGCAACGCCTCTGTGTCCCCCCTTGGTGTTGCAGGCATGAACCGACCGACCTACCGACTCACCGACCTACCGATCAGCGACCCACCGAATACCGGCCTACCGACCACCGACTCAGACAAGGAGTCCTTTAACTAACTCTTCCCATTCTTTCTCTAAAGAAACGGTAGGCATATTTTGTCTCGCCCGACCATACCAATACGAGGCATTTGACTGATCGCCTTCTTTGCGGTGAAGGTAAGCATGCACCCACGCGCCTTGTTGGCTGTTTATTTCTTGTGTTATCTGGTGGGCAGCATTCCAATCGCCTTTCGCATCATGCCAGAGCGCCTGGAGCAACACACTCGCTTTATGGGGCGGATGGGGGTCGGTCAGGGACGCTTTGAATTCCGAAAAAGTCATGATGAACTAATCTGCCGGCGGATGAAGCGATGCAATGAATACCGGTCCTTTCTACTTCGCGGTGGTCTGATCCGCGGGTTCTTTTGCCGGTGACGGCCTACTTTCTACGACTTGCTTCAGCGATGAAAGCCTTTGCTCGTAACTCGGTCCCAGCAGTCGATCCATCATTGCTCCAAATATTTTTGCGAAACCGCTCATGTCACCATCGTAAGTCCAGGTAACCTTCGTGGCGTCGCCTTACGGTGTCAACACAAATTCAGCATAGGATTTTCCGTCCATCCCGCTAAAGGTCATTTCATTTCTTATCCTTTTGTTTTCCCCGCTTTCGACGATGGTTTG
>JBGPGZ010000021.1:0-19227 GCA_041484175.1 Cyclobacteriaceae bacterium
CCTACGCAAGGGTTCGCCGCGCTCACGACAAAAATGGGTGAGCCACGATTACTCGATCGGGCGAACGCTGCCGCGGCAAAAGTCATTCAGTCTATTTAAGAGCTACAAAACTTCAAAAAAATATTTGCCAGCAAATCAACCCTGGTGATCTGCATCTGGATCTCCCGGGAAAATGAAGCGCTTGTCATGGATCTGGTTGCCGACTTTCAAAAAGGGGAGGCCCAACTTCGTAAATCAGTGCCTCACGTTTTTCTCTATGAATTTGGAGAGCGACCCGTCAGCCTTCATCTTGATATATTTTTCAACGTGCCTGTCTTTCGCAGACGATTGTTTGAACTTTGTGTAATAGTCGATGACAGCCTCGAGACCATGAATATTTCCGGTAACCTGGTTGTCGCCGTCCTTTGTTTCCAGCGCATATTTAGCCCAGCCGGCCATGAAGATCGTTAAAAGGTCCGGTGATGATTCCATAAAGGTCAGTATCTTGGAATCGATGCCCATGGAAAGAGCCTTTGTTCCACTCATCCATTTTAATAAAAACGCGTCGACGTCCTTTCGCTTTTCGTCCTGATCTCCCGGAGGCGTTTTCATCACCCAATCGATGGCAGCCATAATATTCGGTTCCTGGGCAATGTAATCTTCGTTGGTCTTGAGCCTGGGATTCTGTGGAACCTCAAAGTCCTGGGCAAAAGTCGTCATTGCCGCGAGGGCCATTACAGTGATGAGAAACAAGCGATTCATAGGAATGGATTTAATGACTCGAATTGGTAAATGAGTGGCAGAAATTGAAAGGTAGATTTTTTTTAGCTTAGGTCAAGGGTCAGTTTTCAAGGATGCTACTTTCCGATACAAAACTTCGAAAAAATATTTGCCAGCAAATCATCGCTTGTGATCTCTCCCGTGATCTCACCAAGATAATGCAACGCCTGGCGTATATCCATTGCGAGGAAATCGCCAGTGATTCCCGTGTCCATTCCTTTTAACACACGGTCAAGCGCTTCGTTGGTTTGCGACAGATTTTGAAAGTGACGCAAGTTTGTCACCAGCACATCACCTTGTTTGATCGGGTTGACATGAAAGCGCGAGAGGATCGCTTTTTTTAATTCCGATATGTTCGTTTTATGGGAGGCGGAAATCATGATAAATCCCTGCTCTCCGAGCTTTTGCAATTCCTCTGGTTTCGCGCGGTCCATCTTGTTGCCGATCTTCAAATAGGGGATACCTAACTGATCCATTTCCTTTACCTCTCGCATAAACTCTTTTTCGTCGGTGGCGGATAAATCAAACAAGTATAAGATCAGCGATGCTTTTCTCATCTGCTCGCGTGCACGCGCTACGCCGATCACTTCAATCGCATCGCTTGATTCGCGCAACCCGGCCGTATCGATAAACCGGAAGTTGATACCACCCAGGACCATCTCGTCTTCGATGACATCGCGCGTGGTGCCCGGAGTTTCGGAAACGATGGCCCGCTCCTCGTTGAGCAAAACATTGAGCAGGGTGGATTTGCCGGCGTTGGGTTTTCCGGCAATGACCGTCGGCACGCCGTTCTTGATAACATTTCCCTGATCGAATGACTGAATGAGTGATTGCAAATAGGATTGAATTTTTGAGATCAACTTTTTCAGATCGTCGCGCCTGGCAAACTCCACGTCTTCTTCGCCAAAATCCAGTTCCAGTTCGATCAGCGATGCAAAATGAATAAGTTCTTCACGCAGGTGTTTGATTTCATTCGAGAAACCGCCGCGCATCTGGTTAAGTGCGGCCTGACGGGCATTGTCGGTTTCGGCCGTGATGAGATCCGCCACCGCCTCGGCTTGCGCCAAATCAAAACGGCCGTGGAGGAATGCGCGTTTCGTAAACTCTCCAGGTCCCGCCAACCGCGCACCGTGCTTTAAGAGAACTTTGATGACTTCTTTTACGATCACGGGAGAACCATGGCAGGAAATTTCCACGGCATTTTCACAAGTGAATGAATTGGGTTCCTTGAAAACCGAAACTAATGCTTCATCAATGGTTCGTTCCCCATCCTTGATGGTTCCCAAATGAAGCGTGTGAGAAGCCTGCTTGGTGAGATCGCGCCCATGAAAAACCTTTTGCGCAATCTCAATCGCATCCCTTCCCGAAAGGCGAACAACAGCGATCGCACTTACTCCCTGGGCAGTGGCAAGCGCTACGATGGTATCGTTGTGAGGATGGGGAGTAGACACGGTGCAAGATAGGGGATAGGAAATTACGAATTAAAAATTGCGGATTACGGGGGTTGGGTGCTTTTAGTAGTTGTTAAATTATAGTTTGAGCGGATTTGCGATTTATGATTTGCGAGTTGCGAAATTTCAATGATGTACGACCTCCATTTGTAATTGATTTTTATTTCGCATTCGTCCTTTGCGAGAAACCATGGGCCCCCTCTCCCCCCGGGAGAGGGCTGGGGTGAGGACTACTCACGGTGAAGTCCACAAGCGCATTTCATAGAACCTTCTCCACCTTGCTCTCCGCGGGGTCCCGGCCGAAACGCCGGGAAGACATTCCATAGTGGGGAAGAGTTGGGGATTGCGAATGGAAAGTCGAAACCCGAAACTACTTCTCCCTTACAATCAGCACCGGGATATTAACCCTGTGCCTCACCGTATCAACCGTCGTACCAAAAATAAGGTCTTTGAAGAATTTGTGACCGTGACCGCCCATGACGAGCAGGTCGGCGCTAAATTCTTTTGTTATTTCGGGGATCCGTCTCTTTGGATTTCCAAAACCTATTTTCATTTCCACACGGTAGCCCTTGTCGTGGAGTTGCTTTGCATAACTTTCAAGCGCTTTCTCATCCTCGGTTGACTCCCGATCGGCGATATCGCTTCCATATACCATCGCCCCGGCTGTTTCAACCACGTGTACCAGAAGGTACTCGGAATTCGTACCACCCTGGGCGAGTGCGCTTCGTATGGTCAACGAATCGATCGGGGAGAAGTCAATGCAGACTGCTATGCGGTGATAGACCGGATTGGTGATTCCCTCCAGGGAGGCCGCCGTACCATGCGGAATCTTTGCGGCTTCTTCGGCAGCACGGCTTTCGATCAACGGCTTGAAGGTGATATAAAGCAAGAGTACCCCTGCCCCGACACAAACGGGAACGACCGTCATCCAGATCACCCACGCGCCATCCCCGGCGAAGTTAATCCACAAGACCACTTCCTGAAAAACGAGTTTTACATTCAGCGACACGATGATAAATGCGATGGTCCAGGCAGTAAATTGTAACCATGGCTTGATTGTAAATGCACGCATGGTTTTCTTATCGCTGCAAAAATGGATAAGTGGAATAATGGCAAATCCCAGTTGGAGACTGAGGATCACCTGACTCAGAACTAATAATTCACCGGTTTTGCTTTCGCCATAAAGGAGAATGACAAAGTAAGCCGGAATGATGGCGATCACACGGGTAATTAACCTTCGCAACCACGGGGCAATCCGCAGATTCAAATAGCCCTCCATCACGATCTGACCTGCCAGTGTGCCGGTGATGGTCGAGCTTTGTCCGGCCGCAACCAGGGCAACGCCAAAGAGCATCGGAGCAAGACCTGTTCCAAGAAGGGGGGCAAGCAGTTTGTGGGCATCCTGGATGTAGACCACTTCGAAGAGTCCGGCTTTGAAAAAAGTGGAAGCCGCCAGTACCAGGATTGCTGAGTTTACAAAGAAGGCGGCGTTGAGTGCAATCGTGGAATCAATGAAGTTATATTTGATCGCTTGCCAAATTCCCTTTTCGGTTGAATCAATCCGCCGCGTCTGAACCAGGGAGGAGTGGAGATAAAGATTATGCGGCATCACGGTGGCGCCGATGATTCCGATGGCAATATACAGTGCTTCATTGTTGGGGATGGTTGGTACAAAACCTTTGATGAGCTCGCCCACGGCAGGTTTGGCGAGCAGCATTTCAATAAAGAAAGCCCCGCCAATGATGGCGACCAATCCAATGATAAATGCTTCAATTTTGCGAATACCGTATGTTTGAAGCATCAGAAGCAGGAGGGTATCGAGGACGGTAAGTGAAACGCCCCAGATCAGCGGCAAGCCAAAAAGTAATTGTAAACCGATGGCCATCCCGAGCACTTCCGCCAAATCACAGGCGGCGATGGCTATCTCGGCAAGGAGCCATAAAACATAGTTGATGAGCGGATGATATGTTCTGCGCGAGGCTTGCGCAAGGTCGAGCTGGCGCACCACACCAAGACGGGCGCTGAGACTTTGAAGCAGTATCGCCATCAGGTTGGACATCAGCAGTACCCAGATCAGTGCGTAACCAAACCGGCTGCCGCCTGCAATATCGGTTGCCCAGTTGCCAGGATCCATATAACCAACGCTCACCAGATAGGCAGGACCAAAAAAAGCAAAGAGCTTATTCCAGCCCCGGCGCTGCGTAACATCCACCGAAGCATGAACCTCGCTTAGTGATTTTCTATGAACAATACTTTCCCCGTTCATGATCAAATCGTCATCAGGATATTTTGAGAAACTTCTTTTGAAACAAACACTTTCTTGTCGTCAATAACGATCTCCATGGATTCATCGTAGTCTTCCTTGCCAAGCACCTTGATCCTGATGCCCGGTCTTGCCCCGATCTTATCCAGGTATTTGAGAAGGTTGGAATCCGAATCCCTGACGGCCTGGATGACGCCATGGTAGCCCGACTTCAGTTGATCCAGCGCCACCTGCGGCTGTGTTTTTATGCGCCCTTTGTTGTCCGGAATAAGGTCGCCGTGCGGATCGATTTTGGGAAAACCAAGAAACTCATCGAGCTTGTCCATCAAATGTGCGGAATGAATGTGTTCGAGCTGTTCGGCTACTTCGTGCACTTCGTCCCAATGAAAGCCAAGCTTTTGAACAAGAAAGGTTTCCCACAGCCGGTGTTTGCGTACGACCAAAAGCGCGGCAGTCTTACCCTGGGATGTGACGTTGACACCATAATATTTCTCGTAAGTGATCAATGATTTGCCGGCGAGCTTTTTGATCATGTCGGTTGCGGAGGCTGCCTTGGTGCTCATGGCCTCCGCCAATTCATTGGTCAATACAGCCTTTACTCCACCACCCGAGAGGTGATAGATGGCTTTGAGATAGTTTTCTTCGGTGAGGCTAAGCATGGTTATTAGTCCCTGGTCTTGAGTCCTTAGTCTTGAGTCTTAGTCCTACTTCTATGTTTGCCAAATGCAGGTCACAAAGGCCACTAAGAAACCACAATGGACACAATGAATTCGAAAGTGTCTATAGATGCCAATTCTTTGTGCACTTTGTGCCCTTCATTGTGTTCTTTGTGACCCTTCATAATCTCCGTCGTTGAGCCAGAAACGAAATGCTCGCTATTACTTCTTACTCCCTGGCTGGGATGGTGAAGTGGCAAAGGTAATTAATTTAGATTAGTCTAAAAAATATGTTAGATCAAATTATATTGCGCATGACTTCAAGCAGTTTTACGGATTCCGGCCCCCACGTTACGTTTTGCGGGGTTTCAGTATAAAAAGCGGACCATTTCATCTGCTCAAGAATTCCTGCCGCCTGCGGGCTGGTAACATCAAATTCAATGCAAGCACCGCAAGAATGGCACAGTTCGATCCCCGGATTGCGTTCTTGAATCAATATTGGCAGGCGGCATGCGAGGTACTCATACAACTTTGTCGGGATTGAATTCTCCGTATGCTTCGATGACGGGTAGCAAATAATTCCGAAATCAGCGCAAGCGATGGCATTCATGATTTGGTGATGAGCCACTAAAAGATCGCCACCAATTAAGGTAATGAATTCCTGGTTTTGAATTTCCTGTTTGACCCTTCGAAGGGTACCCGCCGTCGAACAAAAGCCAATGACCGTAAGTTGGACGTCGGGGTTGAGGGCGTGCAGTGCCTTGGCAAGTCCAATAGCCTGGAGGACGCCTGTACTCTCTGCCAACGTGCCGCTGAAAAGCAACCGGGTCTTACCAGGCGATGGGTTTCTTGCAAATTCTTGCGGGAGCCTGCATTTATTTTCAATGACGGTGGTCGTTGATTTCAGAAAATCCATTTCCTTCAGGTACCCCCGTTCAGCGACCAGAATCCACGAGAAGACGGGAACAAGAAGGCGTTCCTTGACCCTCACGCAGGCGGCCAGGAAATGCTTAATAACCGGAGGAAAGGCGTTGGTGTCAATAATATTGCGGTAATAATTTTCGCGGATATCGTATATAATCTTGACGCCGAAGAAAATTCTGTTGATGGCTGCAACTATCAGTAATTCATGGGTGTTTACCATCAATAGTTCAGGTGACACTTGACGAATCAATTGAAGTACTTTCAAGGGGGCGAGCAGTCTTCCAAAGCTTAACCTGCTGAATATTGGTAAAGGCAAGAAATGAACATCCGGATGGGCCGGTTTATCTGTTGACGGGTAACCAATGATGAAAACTTCATATTCGGAGCTTGCAAGAGAGGCTCCCATTTTCTCAAACATCCGGGTGTCATCCACAGGCTTTAGGATCGAAGCGATGACTATTCTGCGTTTTTTCATTTATTGCATCCCGATTTAAAAATAGGATTTATAATGCAACTTCAAGAACACATTGAAAAAGCCTGGAATGACAGGGAGCTGTTAAAGACGGCAGAGACAAAATCCGCAATCAGGGAGGTAATCTCCTTACTGGACATGGGAAAGCTTCGTGCGGCAGAGCAAAAGGGCGATCAATGGATCGTCAATGAATGGGTAAAAAAAGCGGTGATCCTTTACTTTCCCATTCAATCAATGGAAACAATAGAGGTAGGGCCCTTTGAGTTTCATGACAAAATTGCCCTGAAGAAGAATTACAAAGAATTGGGGGTGAGGGTAGTGCCGCATGCGATCGCGCGGTATGGTTCCTTTATCGGCAGCGGGGTGATCATGATGCCCTCCTTTGTGAATATCGGCGCCTATGTGGACAGCGGCACCATGGTGGATACGTGGGCTACGGTTGGAAGCTGTGCTCAAATTGGCAAGAATGTTCATTTGAGTGGAGGAGTAGGAATTGGCGGGGTGCTTGAGCCGGTTCAGGCGGCTCCGGTTATCATAGAGGACAACGCCTTTATAGGTTCGCGTTGTATCGTTGTTGAAGGCGTTAGGGTAGGCAGGGAGGCCGTGCTGGGCGCCAATGTGGTCCTGACAGCAAGTTCAAAAATCATCGACGTGACGGGATCCCAGCCGGTGGAATATAAGGGCTACGTGCCAGAGCGATCGGTTGTGATACCCGGTTCGTTCACCAAAAAGTTTCCTGCCGGTGAGTACCAGGTGGGTTGTGCCATCATTATTGGCCAGCGCAAGGAAAGCACCGATAAGAAGACATCCTTGAATGAGGCCTTGCGGGAAAATCAAGTTTCTGTGTAGCTGGCACCGGCTTTGCAGTAAAGTCTTTAAATTTGCTCTATGAAGAGGGTCGCTTACGGCGTTGTTTTGTTGGTTTTCCTCGCCGGTTTTGCGGGCGAGCGGCAAAAGAATTTTCCCGTTGTCCAGAATACGAGTTTTAGCACGGGTGAGATATTGGATTATCATGCAACTTTTTGGGGATTCTCAGTCGGTCATGGCAGCACCAGGATTGACTCCAAAATATATACCATGAACTCCAGGCCGTGCTATAAAATTGATGCCTTTGGCACCACAAGCGGTTTGGCCACGTGGGTCAGCAAAGTGAACGATCAATGGGGTGCGTATGTGGATACAGCCGCGTTGGTTACGCATGTTGCTTATCGCAAACTTATTGAAGGTCCCTTTAGAAGGGATGAAATAGTCACCTTTGATCACAATTCGAATAAGGCAGAAGTGAAGGTGATGAATAAGGTTACGGGAGTTTATGACAACGTTAAGTACTACACGGTCGAGGATAATATTCGCGATATAGTGGCTGGGTTTATGTACCTGCGGGTCATTGATTTTAACAAGTACAAAAAAGGTGATACCTTGGTCATATCCGGATTTTTGGAAGATACTTCCTACAAGCTCAAAATCATTTATGGTGGCAAAGACAAGATTTCGACCAAGATAGGGAAGATCATCTGCATCAAGTTGATTCCCATTGTTCCGGACAATAAGCTTTTCGAGGGTGAAAACTCGGTCACGGCCTGGTTATCGGATGATGGGAATAAGATACCCATCAAGATCAAGGCCAAAATGTTTATCGGTAGTACCGGCATTGAATTGGAGTCATTCAGAGGTCTGCGGAACCAGTTAAGAATTGTTCAATAGCCTGGTTTGGACGCATCGTTGGGAATTCGAGAATACTGTTGTTGCCTGATCAATGCCGGATTGGTTTTCCTGCTTCAAATCAAACTAACCTTAACCCTATGCTAAAGGAATTTAAAGATTTTGCCATACGTGGCAATGTAATAGACCTCGCCGTGGGCGTGGTGATCGGAGTTGCGTTCAACGCTATTGTTGGTTCAATGGTCGGAGATATCTTCATGCCTGTGATCGGGGCGATAACGGGCGGCCTCAATTTTTCGGGCTTGAGCTATACCTTCCAGGAATCCGTTATCGCCTACGGAAAATTTATTCAGGCGATTTTTGTATTTGTAATCACCGCATTTGCGCTTTTTCTTTTGGTGAAAGGGGTGAACCGGTTTAAGAAGAAGGAAGAGGCAGCGGCCCCATCTCCTCCTCCAGCTGATATTCAGCTTCTCACCGAGATCCGGGACTTGTTGAAAAAATGACCGCCGACCTGGATAAATTGTAAACCAAAATCTCGTTGTGTCCATTGTGGTTCTTTGTGGACTTCGTGACCAAAGAATTCAGGGTCACAAAGATCACGATGAACCATCCCGATAACTATCGGGAGACACAACGAATTCTGCGGCACCTGAGGGAAATGTTTCATTGGTTGAGTTAAACTGAAAGATCACTCCACAAATATTTCATAAGTTTATGTTGGGTATGAAAAAATCAGTTCCCTGTTTCTTCATCGCCGCGATGTGTTGTTTTTCTGCGGCCTTTAGCCAGGATGGGCATAAGACATTGGCGATCGGTGCCAAGGCACCCGACTTCAGTCTCCCCGGAGTTGATGGAAAAACCTATTCACTCCAGTCCTTTAAGGAAGCCAAGATACTGGCCATCATTTTTACTTGTAATCATTGTCCAACAGCGCAAGGCTATGAGCAACGGATTATTCAATTAACAAAAGACTATTCCGCAAAGGGCGTTCAGATATTGGCTATCAATCCAAACCATCCGGAGTCCCTTCGCCTGGATGAACTGGGCTGGAGCGACGTCGGGGATTCGTTTGAAGATATGAAGATCCGTGCTAAGGAAAAGAATTTCAATTTTCCATACTTATTTGATGGTGAAAAAGAAATCGCATCCAATCAATATGGCCCTGTCTCAACGCCGCATGTTTTTATTTTTGATCAGGATAGAATCCTTCGGTACAACGGTCGGATCGATGATCAGGAGAATCCCGGTAAAACACAAACCACATTCGATACAAGAAATGCGCTGGATGCCGTTCTGAAAAATAAAGAAGTTCCGGTGGCCGTAACAAAGGTCTTTGGATGTTCTGTTAAATGGGCAGAAAAGAGTGACTGGATAGACAGGGCGTCGGTAGCCTGGGCCAGGGAGCCTGTCGCAGTGACAACGATTGATGTAGCCGGGTTAACCGGTTTGTTAAAAAACAATTCCGATAATTTACGATTGATCAATGTTTGGGCTACCTGGTGCGGTCCATGCGTTGTTGAATTTCCCGAGTTGATCAGGATCAGCAGGATTTACAAGGAAAGGGATTTTGAATTCGTAACCATCAGTGCCGATGACCCGGACAATAAAGAAAGGGTACTTAAATTTTTGAAGAACAAACAGGCGTCCAATACAAACTACATCTTCAGCACAGATGACAAATATAAACTGATGGAAACCATTGATCCTGCGTGGCAGGGGGCATTGCCTTATACGATCCTGATTGAACCAGGAGGCAAAGTTGCCTATGCGCACCAGGGGACCATTGACCCTGAAGCACTGAGGAAAATAATCTTCAACAACGCATTTATTGGAAGGCTGTTTAAATAACAACTAAATCCAGACGCTGAATAAGGTAATTTTATCTACTCTGTGATTCTATTGATTCTACCGCTTCTCAACAACAGCGTTTCGCATTGAAATTATTTCCTTCTTACTCCTTCCTTTTCACCTTCTGACTTCTCAACTTCTTACTTCTTACTTCTTTATTTCCTAAACCTCTCCGCTACGATCAACTCCTTGCTTCCCGCTTTGTATTGATAAAATCCGCTTCCTGTCTTAATGCCTTTGTGTCCTGCCTCAACCATGTTGATCAGCAAAGGGCATGGAGCGTATTTGGGATTGCCAAAGCCCTGATGAAGAACGGATAAAATGGAGAGACAAACATCCAGTCCAATAAAGTCTGCCAACTGAAGCGGTCCCATCGGGTGGGCCATTCCCAGTTTCATCACGGTGTCGATTTCATAAACGCCTGCAACTCCTTCATAAAGAGAATAGATCGCTTCGTTGATCATCGGCATGAGTATGCGATTCGCTATGAAGCCAGGGTAATCGTTCACCTCGACCGGTACCTTATCCAATTTTCGGGAAAGTTCCATCACGGCATCGGTTACTTCCCGGCTGGTGCTATAACCACGGATAACCTCGACGAGTTTCATCAGGGGGACGGGGTTCATAAAATGCATGCCGATCACGCGGTCGGGCCTTTGTGTAACCGCGGCAATCCTGGTGATCGATATGGAAGAAGTATTGGTTGCCAGAATAGCCCCCGGTTGCGTATTCGCATCAATGTCTTTGAATATTTTCAGTTTGACCTCGACATTTTCCGAAGCCGCTTCAACAACCAACTCGACATCCTCCAGTCCTTCCTTCATCGAAGTTGTCGTCGAGATGCTAGCCAAGGCATTTTTTTTGACGACCTCACCGATGGTTCCTTTTTCAACCTGTCTTCCCAGATTCTTGTCAATCGTAGCAATCGCCTTTTTAAGGGCCTCTTCAGATATGTCGATCAGTGAGACTTTGTGCCCGTATTGTGCAAAGAGATGCGCAATCCCGTTGCCCATCGTGCCTGAACCGATAACTGCAATATTTTCCATTGAAGGTTGCTGAGTTTTATAATTGTGTAAAGATCACTCCACTTCAATTTCCTTCGCCCTCCCCGTGGCATTAAACCTGACCGATAATTTCCTCCCCTCCACTGTCGAACCGCAGGCTTTTCCAGGTTCAAGAAGATAATAATAGAATTTCTGATTGCGTTTGTAGAGTTCATTTTGATCAGCCCTTCCCAACAACGCGATGATCTGCATTTCGGTAAGGCCTTGCAATTTATTTTTTTGGGCCTGCAGCGGTTTTATCATCAAAGCGCGGTTGCCCTGGCACCCGTTCTTATCATTTTTCCATTGGTTAAGGTCAATCCCGTCGAGCGTTGGCAACGGCCGCTCACAGGAATAGAGCACGAATGCGGAAATGAAACAAAAACTAAGTAGTCTGAACCTGCACATGCGTAGCGATGCTGTAAAACCAAAGGAAGGAAATAAAGAGATAAACCAATGCTGCGGCGTAAAACAAAGGCGACATTCCCAGGAGATAGGTAGCGATCATCAGCAACAAGGGATACAAGACGATCCGGCCCCATTCGGAGTACCACACCCACTTCCGGTTTTCAAATAATACCCCGCTGTTGACTACCCACAGAGAGAGTAACGACGCCACGATCGCCTTTTCGCCGAGCGTGAATTGACTTTGCTTGAATAGGAAGAAAGAGGTGCACACCAGACAAATGATGTATTGAAACAACACATAATAATTCAGCCGGACGGGTGCGGGGGTTTCATATTTTTGGTAAGTAGATTTGTTCACGGCTGCTGCGGCGCGGTATCCTCCCATTGAATCCGGCAGCCACCCGGGTTTCTTAAAGAGAAATTTGATCCGATCACTCCAGCTTGGGATTCGTTTTAGATCTTCCGCCATGGATGCATAGTGACTGAGATTGGCCCACACGGCATTCCAGCTGTTGATCGGTTTGGTGATTCCATAGGTGGGGCGCTCTTCCTCTTTCTGAAAAGTTCCAAATAGTTTGTCCCAGATAATGAGTGTGCCTGCATGATTTTTGTCGATGTACTTTGGATTACGTCCATGATGTACGCGGTGATGGGAGGGTGTGTTGAAGACGTATTCAAACCATCCCATTCTGTTGATGGTCTCGGTATGGATCCAGAATTGATAAAGCGTGTTCAGCGCTGAAATCAATGCAAAGTCAAAAGTTTCAAAACCCAACACCGCCAGAGGAAGGCTAAACGCAAACGTCCAGACAATCTGAAAAGAACTTTGGCGCAATGCCACCGAGAGGTTATAATCTTCACTTTGGTGGTGCACGACATGACCGCCCCAGAACAGATTGATTTCATGACTCATCCGGTGCGCCCAATAATAGGTAAGGTCGACCAGCAGAAAAAGTACCAACCAATAAATCCAATTCATTTCGAGCGTAAACAAGGCAACGTTGGCGTACACCACTTCATAGACCCCGATGGCCAGTACCCTCATAAAGAGCCCCGAAAGCTGGGAGGTGATGCCACAGCTTAAATTGGCAATCGCATCCGGCAGCCGGTAAAGTTTTCGATGGGAAAATCGTTCCACCGCCAATTCAATCCCGATCAGGATAAAAAAAATGGGTATGGAAAGAACAATCGGATTGAGGTTCAAGTTGATTTATTGGTTTATTTTTGCACCCGCCGAAGCGCTTCGCGTAGGCGGGGCTCAAAGTTAAGCACATGATCTTAAAGATTTTCAAGGCCGTTTGGTTTCTTTCTTTATTGGCCTGGCTGGTCATTTTCCTCTATGTTTACGCGTCCCTGCCCGAGCGCGTATTTATCCTGGAGGGGGAAGGTGGTTTTTCAATTTCCCGCGAATTTCTTTTCTATGTCTTCCTGGCGGCCGTTGCCATACTGAATGTGCTGGTTTTCATCGTCAGCCGGCTTTTCAACAAGGGGCATGAAGATTTTCTCTCCTGGTTTTATGGACTGATCGTCTGCTTGAATTTCTTTTTTGTCATCGTATTGAATTTTCTCAACCTGGTCAGCAGCAGTGAGAAGTTTGATTATGCCCGCATCGGTTATGTGATCTACGGAAGTTTGGGGCTGGTGGTGGTTTGGGCGGTCAGCTGGCCGTTTTATTCCATTTCGAGGAAAATCTTAAATAAACAAGAACTTTGAGTCAATTTATGGGGGTTCTTGAAAATCAGATAGTTAGGCGCATTGAGCTGATATTTTTTTGTAGTTGCACTTCATTGCACTCATTCCAAAATTTGCTTTATTAGAAGCGATTTGGATCTGGCATTTTTTGAATCACTTCAAATCAGTGTCCACGATCGGGTAATCTTGAATCCTGATCAATTTTTTGATCTTTGCGCACGATAACGGAAGTTTAGAAAAATAATGGCGAAGGAAGCAATGGAATACAATGAGTCGAGTATCAAGTCACTCGACTGGCGTGAGCACATCCGGCTTCGACCGGGGATGTACATCGGCAAACTCGGAGATGGTTCTGCCAAGGACGACGGCATCTATGTACTGGTGAAGGAGGTGATGGATAACTCCATTGACGAGCACATGATGGGGTATGGAAAGACCATTGATGTCAAGATTACTGACCAGCGAGTGATCGTTCGCGACTTTGGACGCGGCATTCCACTAGGAAAAGTGGTTGATTGCGTTTCTAAAATTAACACGGGCGGCAAGTATGATAGCGGGGCCTTCCAGAAATCGGTTGGCTTGAATGGGGTTGGGACCAAGGCGGTAAACGCACTTTCCAATTATTTCAAAGTCCAATCCTTCCGGGAAGGGCAAACCAAGCTGGCCGAATTCAAGAGGGGGATCATCACCACCGATGCCAGGCTTGCCAAATCAACAGAACGCAACGGCACCCTGATCACTTTTGAACCGGACAACGGCATGTTCAAGAACTATCACTTCATCCCCGAATACCTTGATGATCTGATGTGGAATTACGCCTTCCTGAACGCCGGGCTTACGATCAGCTATAACGGCAAGAAGTTTTACTCCAGGGATGGCTTGCTGGATTTGCTAAGACAAAAGTCAGACCCTGAAGAAATCCGTTATCCGATCATTCATTTTCAGGGCAATGATATCGAAGTGGCCTTGACGCACGGCAACCAATACGGTGAAGAATATTATTCATTTGTCAACGGACAGCATACCACCCAGGGGGGCACCCATTTGGCCGCTTTCCGCGAAGGGATTGTCAGGGGCGTCCGTGACTTTTACAAAAAAGAATTTGACGCCTCGGATATACGTGCCAGCATTATTGCCGCCATAGCTGTGAGGGTACAGGAGCCCGTGTTTGAATCGCAGACCAAAACTAAATTGGGCTCGATGAACATGGCTCCTGATGGCCCTTACGTCCGCAATTTTGTGGGTGACTTTGTGGCAAAAGAACTCGAAATCCATCTCCATAAGAATCCTTCCGCCGCCGATTCGATCCTCAAACGGATCTTGCAGTCGGAGCGGGAGCGAAAAGAAATTGCCGGGATCAAGAAACTGGCCAACGAGCGGGCCAAGAAAGCCAACCTTCACAACAAAAAACTTCGCGATTGCCGTTATCATTTTGATGAACAGAAAGGCGAGCGCAGCAAGGAGTCCGTTATTTTTATCACCGAAGGTGACTCGGCCAGCGGATCGATCACCAAATCACGCGATGTGGAAACGCAGGCAGTTTTCAGTTTGAGGGGCAAGCCGCTGAATTGTTTTGGGCTTACCAAGAAGGTGGTTTACGAGAATGAGGAGTTTAACCTTCTTCAGCATGCCCTCAACATCGAAGACGGCCTGGAAGGGTTGCGTTATAATAAGGTCATCATCGCGACGGATGCCGATGTAGACGGCATGCACATACGCCTCTTGCTGATGACGTTCTTCCTTCAGTTTTTCCCTGACCTGGTAAAAGCGGGTCATGTTTACATACTGGAAACACCTTTGTTTCGCGTAAGAAACAAGAAAGAAACAATTTATTGCTATAGTGAAGAAGAGAGGCAGGCGGCCGTAGACAAGTTGGGAGCCAAACCGGAGATCACCCGTTTTAAAGGTTTGGGCGAAATATCACCGGAAGAGTTTGGGACATTCATCGGTGAATATATCCGGCTACAGCCGGTGCTATTGGGCAAGGATACCCACCTGGCGAAGATCCTGGAGTACTATATGGGCAAGAATACGCCCGATCGCCAGGATTTCATTATTGAAAATCTGAGGATAGAAATCGATACGGTGAAGGCGGAAGAATTTGTGGAGGAAGAAGAAGGCGCTGTATGAAAGTAGCAAAGGAAATAGAGCGAACTGTTGAAATCCATGCCCAGGCGATCACCGTATTGAGCGAGGAGGTGTTTTCCTTCAAAGTGGCTCCGGGAAAGTGGAGTCCTAGGGAAATTATCGGGCATCTCACCGACTCTGCCCAAAATAACATTCAACGATTTGTACGAGCCCAGTACGAGGACACACCCCGGATCGTATATGCGCAAGACGAATGGGTCCGTCTGCAGGGATACCAGCATTGTGATAAAGAAGAGTTGATCCGGCTTTGGGTATCCATCAACCGGCATTTGTGCAGAATTTTGGTCAACATGGATCCATCCAGCTATGAAAGAAAATGCGATACGGGAAACACGACGCCGGAATTACACACGCTTTCTTTTCTGGCGGAAGATTACCTGAACCACCTGGTTCATCACCTGGATCAAATGAAAGAAAGAATTAAAATCTCGAAGGAGCTCCTATGAGCAAAAAGCATAAACCAAGAACATCCAAATCAAAAGCCAAAGAAGGCGGGGACGACGTCATTCACTCTATTTCCCTGGATGGGCTGTATGAGAACTGGTTTCTGGATTATGCATCTTATGTGATTCTGGAACGCGCAGTTCCTCGCATTGAAGACGGCCTCAAGCCGGTACAGCGAAGGATCATGCATTCCTTGAAGGAGATGGATGATGGCCGGCTTAATAAAGTCGCCAATATCATTGGCAATACGATGCAATATCACCCGCACGGCGATGCAGCCATCGGGGAGGCCATCGTCAACGTCGGTCAGAAAGATATCTTACTTGACAAGCAAGGTAATTGGGGAGATCCCAGGACCGGTGATGGTGCTGCGGCGGCCCGCTACATTGAGGCGCGGTTGTCTAAATTCGCTTTGGAGGTGGTTTATAATGCACAGACTACCGAATGGCAACTTTCTTATGACGGCCGCAAGAAAGAACCGGTCACGCTGCCGGTAAAGTTTCCATTGCTGCTGGCACAAGGGGTGGAGGGTATCGCCGTGGGGCTTTCAACCAAGATCCTGCCGCACAACTTTGGCGAACTGATCAAGGCTTCCATCGACGTATTGAAAGGGAAGAACCCAAAAATCTATCCCGACTTTATTACCGGAGGCATTGCCGATTTTTCAGAATACGATCAGGGCTACCGCGGAGGCAAAATCAAGGTTCGGGCCAAAATTGAGGTGATTGATAAGAAGACACTCTCGATCAAAGAGATACCTTTCGGTACTACCACCAGTTCTTTGATGGACTCTATTGTCAAAGCCAGCGAGAAAGGGAAGATCAAGGTGAAGCAGGTGGTAGACAACACGGCCAGGGATGTTGAGATCCAGATCCATTTGCAGCCCGGACAATCTCCGGAAATTGCGATCGACGCCCTTTACGCCTTTACGGATTGCGAAGTTTCCATTTCACCCAATGCCTGCGTGATCGTGGCCGACAAGCCACAGTTCATGAAGGTCAACGAAATTCTTAAATACAATACAGAGCAGACGCTGAAATTACTCAAGCGTGAACTGGAGATCAGGAAGGCCGAGCTGATGGAGAAGATACTGTTCTCATCGCTGGAGAAAATATTCATTGAAAAACGCATCTACCGCGCCATTGAGGAGTGTGAGACTTTTGAAGAGGTGATCAGCGCGATTGACAAGGGACTGAAGCCCTATAAAAAACAGTTCTATCGCGAGATCAACCGGAATGATATCCTCCGGCTGACTGAAATCAAGATCAAACGCATTTCAAAGTACGATTCCTTCAAGGCGGATGAATTGCTGCGCGACTTCGAAAAAGAACTAAAGGATACCCTTCACCACCTGAGGCACCTGGTGGACTACGCGGTTGATTATTATCAAAAGCTGTTGGAAAAGTATGGCAAGGGCCGTGAGCGAAAGACTGAGATCAAGAGCTTCCAATCTGTGACGGCGGTTGAAGTGATTGCCAACAACCAGAAATTATACGTCAACCCCGAGGATGGCTTTATCGGATGGGGCCTGAAGAAAGACAAACTGATCTGCGACTGCTCCGAACTCGACGACATTATTGCTATTCGCCGGGACGGAAAGGCTGTTGTTAAGCGCATTGCCGAGAAAGTGTTTATGGGCAAGGACATTTTGCATGTGGGTGTTTGGAAGAAAGGCGATGAGCGCATGGTTTACAACCTGATCTACAGCGATGGGAAGACCGGTAAGTCGTTTGCCAAGCGTTGCGCCATGCCGGCCATCATACGCGACAAAGAATACAATCTCGACCAGGGCAACCCCAACAGCAAGATCCATTACCTCAGCGCCAATCCCAATGGGGAAGCGGAAATTGTGGAAGTGAAACTCAGCCAGGGCAGCACAGCACGCAAAAAGATTTTCGATTTTGATTTTTCTGAGCTGGAAATCAAGGGCCGGGGCGCCAGGGGAAATACAATTACCAAATACCCCGTAAGGAAGGTTGATTTCAAGGAAGCCAAAGGATCCACGCTAAGTGGTCTGGAGCTGTGGTACGACGATGGTTCCGGGCGCCTGAACAAGGAGGGGCGCGGTAAGCGCCTTGGAAAGTTTGACGGCGACGATCAGATCCTGGCCATATCCCGGAACGGTGCATACAAGATCACCAATTATGAATTGACAAACCGGTACGAACCGGACAAGACCATTCTCGTAGAAAAATTCAATCCTAAAAAAGTGATTTCAGCGGTGTATTGGGACGGGGAAAGCAAGCTGCACTTTGTCAAGCGTTTTCAAATTGAGACCAATAGTCTGGACAAAGAGTTTGGATTTATTTCCGATGGAATCGGATCGCGATTGGAGTTTGTGACTACTTCGGATACTCCTGAAGTTGAAATGGAGACGGTAAAAGGCAAGGGAAAGGAAAAAGAAGCGGAGGTAGTCAACCTGGAAGACATCATCGATGTAAAAGGCTGGAAAGCCATGGGCAACCGGCTTTCGCAGCACAAGGTTACCAAGCTGAAGCCGGTGGAAGAGCCGGAAGACACAGGCCTTGAAGAAGGCGATGATGAAAACGAGCTAGTCGAGATGGCTGAAACCGGAAAGGGTTCTCAGTCGTCAAAAAAAAAATGGGAGGAAGGGGAGCAGCAGACAGCCGGCAAGGGCGATCAGTCAAGCCTCTTCGCGCAGCATCCAAAAGAAAAACCGAAAGCAAACGGAAAGGACTCCGCACCGGGCCTCAAAAACCAAAAAGCAGAGCAGGCAAGTCTCTTCGGGGAGAGTCCAAGGGTAAAAGAAAAGGGGAACGGTAAACGAGAAGGCAGTAGGCAATTGGCAGTAGGCAACAAGGAGTCAAAGGCCGAGGGTAAGAAGGGCAAAGAGACCAAATCAACAAATGGCAAAAAGGCTTTTGGCGTTGGAGAAACGATCGAGTTGGAGTTGTGATAGGCTAGGATTGTTCAAAGTACAAATGATAATGCAGGCTGCAATTCGGATTAAATGCTGCCTGGCAGGAGGGGCACCGGTAGTTGGATAAAAAGTATTCGTTGATGGTCATTTCGTTTCCGCAGGCCCCGCACAAAACAGCTTTTTGGCTCCACTCGCTTTTGGGCCAAACCTGGGGGACATGGTCGGCTGTTTCCTCATGACACGAAAAGCATGGATAGTAATTGCCACAGCATTTGAAACGGATGGCGATAATGTCATTCTTAGAATGGTAATGAACGCAACGCGTTTCATCGTCAATCGGTTTTCCGTGAATGATTGGGTTTAGCATGGTAGTCTCGGGAATCTATTTTTTTGAATTCTTTGGTGCTTCGGCACCCAGGTGTGGCTAATACCTTGCTTTGCAACAAACACAAAACTAAGGGATAATATTCATGATGGCAGATGCGTTCGGACCTAAACAGCGTTAACTTGCATGTTATGCGATCCTTTTACTTGATCCTCTTGTTCTTGTTGGCTTTTGCAGGACAGGCTCAG
>JBGPGZ010000022.1:0-19116 GCA_041484175.1 Cyclobacteriaceae bacterium
CTTGAAAATAGATCAGCGCGTCAACTTGATACAACCAGCTATAGAATCAACAGAATCAATAGAATCCACAGAATCCGTGAATTCTTAAAAACCATTAGTTCCCTGCATCTTATTTGAAAATCTATTCTTTCTGTCTCCAATAAAACGTGAACAAAAATAGTATCATTCGAAGCGAGTCGTAGGCCAGTCGCTGAAGGATGCGTGCCCTCCAGCTTGTACTCCGCTGGTAAATCTTCTCTGTAATCTGACGACAATCCGTTTTTATGATCTCATTGAGCCGGTCGTTTGCATCCCTGGCAAACGCCGGATTATCGACGTCGAGATTCAGCTCAATGCTTGCGTAGGCGCTGAGATTATTGAGGTTGTAGGAGCCCACGGTAACCCATTGGTTGTCACAGACCGCGATCTTTCCATGCAGGACCGTTCGTTGATACTCATATATTTCCACCTTATTATGGAGAAGCCAACTGTATACGTAACGCTCGGCGTACTTGCTCAAGGCAATGTCAGAAATTCCAGCCTGGATCACTTTTACGGTTACCCCTCTTTTGACAGCCAGCCTCAATCTTCTTTTGAATTCGTGACCCGGTAAAAAGTACGGAGACATTAGCGTAATGTGCGATGACGCAGTCCTGAACATATCCAGGTAGCTATTAGAGATTTCGCGTTTTCGGTCCACCCAATCATTGATCCTTACCCGGACAGAGCATTTTTTATGAATGTCCTCCATCTTCATGGGTATGGTGTCCACAACATCTGCGGTGATTTGAATTCTTGCTCTAAATCTGCGGATGCAATTTCTGGCCAATTCCACCGCGACATTTCCTTCAGCAAACAGCGCCCAATCAAGCCATGCTTTGCCTTCAGGCGTATCGTTGTAGCGGTCGCTAATGTTCAGGCCGCCGACGAGGCAATGAAAGACGTCAACGACGATAACCTTAAGGTGAAGCCTGCGTCCAAAATAGAAGTGCTTGCTCTTGAGCAGGGGTTCAAACCTGCGAAAATGTATGCCTGCGTCCTTCAGGTCCTGAATGAATTCAGTGGACAGGTTTTTTGAGGCATATCCATCCACGAGCAGAAAGACTTTTACGCTTCTCAGGGCTGCCTCCTTTAGGGCCATGGCGATCCTTTTTCCGGTTTCATCCTCATCAAAAATGTAAACCTGAATATGGACCGAGTATTTTGCGCCCAGGATCAACTTTTCAAGCAAATCAAAATAGGCACGACCCCCTTCAATTAATATTATGTCATTGTCGTGCTCATGAGAAGAGGCAGTATTTGGCTTTTTTGAGCGTTTAAACATACACAACAAGGAAAGAAAAATTGAACTTAGTCAATCGCACCCGATTGTAGCGGTTCCAGTGGGTCTTTGTAGAGGCAATTCCCCAATTTTTTCCTTAAGAACTTCAATTCCATCATTCGGTCGCCTCCGGGGGTGGCACGTGTTTTACTCCTGACTACAGTACACAATAAACCAAAAACAATATGGGAAATATCTTGTATATCATCGCGGTAATCCTGGTGGTCTTCTGGCTCATTGGCTTTTTAGGCTATGCAGCTGGTGGATTGATCCACGTTCTACTGGTCTTGGCTGTGATCTCCATCCTGGTCAGCATCATCGGTGGGGGTAGGCGAAGGATTTAATGACTCGTTTGGGTTAGTCTTTCAAAGCGACTGTCATCCCTCTCCCTTCCTATCCGGGTGAAGGGTGACAGTCTCTATTGTTGAATAGTTTGATTTATGGAAGAAGTCGCTGATACCACGCCTTTTTATAAAAGACTCGCTTATAATCTCCTGAGTCTTTCTATCCTTGGGATAATTCTTTACCTGGGTCAAGGAATATTGATACCCTTTCTTTTCGCCATTTTGCTTTCGGTTTTGTTATTGCCGGTCACGAACTTTTTTGAGAGAAGGAAATTCAACCGGATTTTTGCTATCCTCATCACCTTGATGCTCTCCCTGGTTGTTATTTTGACAATCCTTTATTTCCTGTCGCGTCAGATATTCAGTTTCCTGGAAGACATCGACAGTATCCAGGACCGCCTTGATAAGCTGTATTATGTACTTCAACACTGGGTGAAAAGTCAATTTGGTGTTACCATCACCAAGCAAAATCAGTACATCAAAGACACTGAAGAGAACATGGACACGGCAAGAATCGTCGGTCGCACCTTTGTCTCGTTAACGACGGTGTTATCTTACCTCATTTTCCTGCCGATATACTCATTTCTTATTTTGTACTATAAGGACTTGATCAAAAAATTCCTCATTGCGGCGTTCCAAAAGCGGCATTCAGAAAACGTGCGCGAAATACTGTACGAATCGCGCGCTATTTCGCAACGCTATATTGTCGGCCTGGTGACGGATATGGCGATCGTTTGCGGAATGTATGCCACCGGGTTCCTGGTTTTAGGAATAAAATATGCCCTCTTCCTGGCCCTGGTTGCAGCCATGCTCAACCTGCTGCCTTACATCGGGATGATCATTGCCAACCTCTTCTGTATGCTGATCACCCTGGTGTCTTCTGAAAACCTAAATGATGTATTCTGGGTAGCTGTAATCATAATCGTTGGACATCTCATTGATAATAATTTTCTCCTGCCCCGGATAGTCGGTTCCAAAGTAAAAATCAACGCGTTGGTAACATTGTTAGGGGTATTGGTCGGCGGTGCGATCTGCGGAGTTCCTGGCATGTTCCTGTCCATCCCCGGACTGGCCGTGCTGAAAGTAATTTTTGACCGGGTCGACAATCTCAAGCCCTTCGGACTCATGCTGGGAGGAGAAACCGTGACGCCTTCGGGTGAACAAACCCCGGTTATGGAGGAATAGCAATCACCATGGTTGAAAAGAAAGAAGTAATAAAGAAAATGCTTAGCCTGCCCGCCGGGAGAATAAAGATCTTTTTGAAGGTCATAAGTGGCGCGGCTATGAACTTCGCAGACCACAATGCTCCCAAGCTGAGTGCCATATGGTCGGTAAAATCAAAACCCGAAAAAGGCTGGGTAAAAGTGCTTTTAGACCGGCTCCTGTCGTTTTCTTTGATTTAGAAAGTTTCTTTCACAACCAATTTCTCATCCACATTGAGGTTAGCCAATTGCTTTTCTATGGATTCCATCATGGGCGGAGGTCCGCATACATACACCTTCGTTTGAATTCCTTGCACAAAAGGTTTGATCCGGTCTTCCGTGATAAACCCATATCCATATCCTTCCACCTCTTCATCGGATAGAATATTGATGAAGTCTTTGTTCAATAATTTTCTGAATTCCTCCTCAAGGATAATATCGGCCCTGGTTTTGTTGGCAAACAGGAGCTTATTATCCCCGATTTGATTGTTTGCATAAAGATCCCTGAAAATGGAAATAAACGGGGTGACACCGGCGCCACCTGCGATAAACACGCCCTTTCCCTGATATGTGATGGCTCCGAAGACATCTGAAAGAAGCAACTCATCGTCCTTTTTCAGTCGCAATAGCTCATTGGTGACTCCCTTGTGCGAGGGATAGGTCTTGATCGTAAACTCAAGGTAGTTATCACCGGGAAGACTGGTGAAAGTGAATGGCCTCTTTTCGTTTTGCCAGTTGGTTTTATTGATCGCCACTTCAGTGGCTTGGCCCGGTTGGAAACTGAAAGACTGTGGTTTTTCGGTAACGACTCTCAGCACATCATGTGTGATATACCCGATGGATTTAATTTTTACAGGATGGTCCATTTTCTTTGAGGTTCACAAGGCAATGCACTCAGGACGCGGGCAAATTTATACAAAAATGTCTTTATTTGAACGCTAATGCCTTCTTTGGGGGCCTCTGCGAACGAGTCGGTTGACTTTAAACAATAAAGACCAGTTTGAAAACGGGGGAGTTGTAATAGATTTGTTCCGGGACGTGCGTTTCGAGGTTTTCACAAATAACGAGCCTCTCATCAAGTCTTAATTCGTCGAATTTGTATTGTGTCATGCCGTGGGGTTTGCGGAAAATGTCGCCAGGTTTCAGGAAGCCAGCCAGCTGCTCCACCGAGTTGACAATCTTATTGTTAATAATTTCTGTGCGCGGTCTCATTTTAATTTTAGTTAATCAGTGATTTTACATGATTGAGTTGATCTTTCTATCAATTTTATTTTTCATTTCTCTTTGTCAGCACCACCACGATGCCTGCTACCAGGATCACTCCTCCGAGAATCGGAGACCACTCAATCGGATTGTCCTTATTGGCGCTGATATGAACCGGGCCAACATCCACGACTCTTTCACGGGTTACATAGTTGAATCCCGTCACCACCGTCATAATAATACCGATGACGATCAGTACAAAACCAATGTTTTTCATATTCTTAGTTTTAGATCAATTTGAATTTGCTTTGTCTCTTCGTTATGGTGATAAACTTTCGTGCCAACCCGAAGTTCGAAAAGACTGGTCGTATAAAAGGGCACCTCCAAAACCGTTTTCAAAAAATTGCCACCCAAACCCCTTTGGACTTTCATCCGGCAATCAATGTGCGCCCCGGTTGATTCTTTTTCAATGCCCTTTCAAAAGAACCGCAGGAGCTGGATTTTTAGAGGATGCCCTTCTAATTTTTTATACTCAGTATTTTCCGGCCTTTCAGTTGGGGAAACTATTCTACATTTACTGATAATTCCAAAAAAATACGTTCCGCTCACCATTGAAATAATCAGGCCCACAACGCCCTTACTTGCATAACGGGAATCTGACGGCGTTCGCGGTATTTGGCTACCGTTCTGCGCGCGATGTTAAATCCCTTCAATGCAAGCACAGCGACCAACTGCTGGTCGGTATAGGGTTTTTGTTTGTCCTCACTCTCCACAACGTCTTCAATCGCTTTTTGAATCACCCGGTTACTGATGGTTTCTCCCCGCTCATTCTCAATTCCTTTTGAAAACAAGTCCTTCAACAGGATAGTCCCTATATGCGTATCCGCATATTTATTGCAAGTGATCCGCGATGCAGTTGATATATCGACACCCACTTCATCGGCGATGTCTTTCAAAATCATGGGCCTCAGCAATCGTATGTCGCCATCCTTGAAATAGTCGGCCTGAAATCTTACAATTGCTTTCATCACATTCAACATGGTGGTCTCCCGCTGTTTGATAGCGCTGACAAACCATTGGGCCGAATTCAGTTTGCTTTTCAGGTACTGCATGGTTCCCTTGTCCCGGCATTTTCCATTCGTAACCATCGAACTCAGCGAGTGATTGATAAATAGGGAAGAAGACCGTTGACGGAACAATGCGACCTCCCTCCCTTCGCCATGTTCCGTGACGACAAAGTCAAGGATGATCGCGTCCCTTTGCAAGGGTCCGGAAGATTCGGCCAGTGGTTTTAGTTGGCATAGGCTTATCAACTTCAACACCTCACGCAACTCACTTTCATTGATGTCTAGTTGCAATGCGATCTTCTCCATATTGCGATGGGCAAGATCTCCGAAATTTTTCTCCAATAATTTAATGGCAAGCTGTGTCCTCTTGCAATCGCGATGCTTCTGATTTAATTGAAGAAGCAGGAATTCTTTTATGCTGGTACACCCAATGCCCATGGGATCCAAATGCAGAAGCAACTGTCGTACGCTTTCAATTTCACGCTCGGAGACAACCTTGCTTTTTTGAAATGAAATATCGTCGGCCATTCCTGACAATTCTTGTTCGATCATTCCCGCGTCGTTCACGGAATCAATGAGGTACTCGGCGATCATGAGTTGCATCGGGTCTGTCAGAAGCCCGCGCACTTGCTCTTTCAGGTCCTTCCTGAAATCAAAATGCTCCGGTATCGGACGTTGCGGCAAATCGGCATCCGACAAATAGTTATTGTGCTCTATTTTGTAATCCGGTATGTCATCCTCCTGGTATTCCGACGGATCCTGATAATCCTGCTGGTCTTTTTTCGAAGATTCTGAAGCACTGTCTTCTTCAGAAACAATTTCTTCCAACACGGGATTTTCAATTAATTCTTCCTGTATCCGATATTGAAGCTCAAGGGTGTTGAGATGAAATAATTTGAGCAGCTGAATTTGTTGCGGTAGTACGGTAAAACTCTGTTTTTGGGAATGTACCTGGCTTAGCATAGGTGAGTTGGTTCAACAACATGCTAGGCAAGGAAGGCACCAGAAATTGTTAAAGGCAGAACCGGGGTGGGATACGAAACTCAATAACTTGGTTGTCAGTAAGTTATATTTTAAATTTTACACCGATCCATTTCCTTCCATCAAAAGTATAGACTGATTGCCTTCGCGAATGGGGAAGAAGTTCCCCGTTAACCCAACTGAAATTGGGGGATAACCTGAGAATACAAAAGATCATAGGACCCTGGCCGCTGCTATGGGTCCTATGATCTGTGCAGTGAATCCAGGTATCTTTCTATTCCGGATTATTGAGCTCCTGCTCAGAATGTGTATCGGACTCCCAATCCACCCCAGCTTGGGAAAAAGCCACGATCGCTTCCAAATTCGAAAGAAGGTTGCCAGTCAAGTGAGAGGTTGATAGGTGCTCCGGTAAATTTATAATCCAGACCTAAGACCCCATCAATACCGACGAAGGAACGGGTTGCCGGGTAAGGACCATTCGGATAGCGTTGATCATAATAGCGACTATTGTAAAAGCCAACATGTGCACCAGGGCCTATGTACCATTTTAAACCAGGTGCGCCTACGAAGTCAAAATGAAATTCGTATAGTCCTGTAAGTCTTGTACCTCCATTCCAGAAGTAGGCAATGCCTTCCAATGCGTGATTGTTGTATATAAAATGTTTCAGGGTTACGCCGCCCCCATCACCCCATACCTTGAGACCCAATGCGGTGCTATAGCTATTGCTTAGCTCCTGGGCTTTTGCTGTCATCGTTGTAAGTGCTACAATAATCGCCAGCGACATGAATACCTTTTTCATTTTATTTTTTTTATTTAGATTTTAACATCATGAATACCAGATGAAATTTACGTGCCGTGCTCAAAAGAAAATAAAACGGCCGATTCGGATGAAAAATGACTTGTTGTTCGCGTGCGGACTACTTTTTGTGGATTTTTCTTCCCATGGAAGGCATCCCAATTCACAGTTTTATGAAAAATTTATTTGCCTGCAGGGTGGCCGTTTGATATGTTCTTGTTCCATATTTCTGCCAATTTTTGAAAAACCGTGCCTCCGTTTTTGTTACGGAACAGGGTGGATACTTTATTTGCCAGGAATGGCACAATGAGTCGTGTGATCTTGCTACTGCCGGAAAGAACCGCGTTCCTGAGCAACACCCCCGCCACCAGGTTTACCCCCATCGCAATCACTGGATTGCTCCTGTCTCGGTTGATCATTCGCCCGATAATGGAAAGCAAGTCCAATGCGGGCCTTATCTCTTCCCTCAGTTCGATGAAGTCCCGACGGATAATCCCGTTTTGGACGACCAACGATGCCTCCAACCTTTTCTTTTCTTCCAGCAGGTCGTTGTATGTTCTGATGCTACTCATACACTTTTCTGATAATTTGATCCCTTACAAAAGGAAAAATCAGTTTCTTCCGAAGCGCCACAAAAAGCAAGGCACACAAAACGTAAAATCCAGCAACCGTAAAATAGCCCGCTTTCATATTTCCCCACGATTCACCCATCCAAACAGCAGCACCTAATCCGGCAAAAAATAGTACGAACAGACAAAAAACACAAAGGAACGCAGCCGTCAGTGTTACGGTAGCGACGCCCGTAGCTTTCTGCGTCGCATTCACTACGCCAAGTTTTAGATAGGTATCAACATAAACAGAGAAATGATCGGTAAGATGCGCCGCCGTTGTTTTCGTCTCCGCTGCTTTTATATCAAAGTCTTCCATACTTTTTCGATTTCTCTAATGAAAGTCCGTTCCTTCATACGTTGGTTCCCTTGACTCCGCTCCCTGATTCCTTGAAGCCTTCGCCAATGGAAGACTTCAGACTTTTATATTGTTCCTTTCCTTCCACGATCAGGTCGCTTATTTTTTTTGTTAAATCACCCGCAGTTTATTGATTCCAGAATGGATGAAAATTCCACCACGACGAATGCTTTATCCGTCCGCGACACCCACTTTCTTGCACTATGCCTCGTCCTTGGTTGTTCTCACAAGGCCAATTCCCGAAAGGAGGAAAAGAATGCCGAGCGCTCCGTAAATGATAAGCGCTCTTACCTCACGCAGGCCACCCGAAGTGTTGACGAAAAGCACTGCGCCATAAATAAGCCCGCCTATCCCCAGAATAGTAAGTAAGGATCCAAATATTCTCTTGATGTTCATAAGTTGGTACGCTTTATAAGGTTTTATCTGCCTTGAGACTCGCAACCCTTGACCGGATGTGCTCCTGGAGACCAAGCTCAAAATATTATGCCATCTGTCATGGGCATATCCATGCCCATCCCTGCAGCGGTCCGGGGAATTAAGTACCCACAAGTCCCGCTGAATGCCATCCCACGGACGCCACAATTGTTTTCAAATGCGAATTATTCTGGCACAATTCTTTATTAAATACAGACAAAAGGCAAAAGAACCAATGAAAATGAAAACGGTAATAAAAAGTATCTACAGAGGTGGTTCGATAATCTTGATAATGCTAGGTATTCAGGTTATGTTTGGTTGCCAGGCTTCCAACACGGTCAAAGGCACTGCGATCGGTGGCGGCGCCGGAGCAGTCATTGGCGGAATCATTGGCAACCAGTCCAACAATACAGCTTTGGGAGCAATTATTGGAGCAGGCGTTGGTGGTGCTACCGGGGCGATCATCGGTCACCACATGGACAAACAAGCCGAAGAATTAAAGGCCGATCTCAACGGTGCACGGGTAGAGCGGGTCGGCGAAGGGATCAAAATCACGTTCGATTCAGGATTGATGTTCAACTTCGATTCATACATTCTTACAGCGGGAACGAAGGAAAATCTGACCGGCTTGGCAAAGACGTTAAACAAATATTCGGATACGAATATCCTTATTGAAGGGCATACCGACAAGACAGGCACGGAAGATTACAATATGAATTTATCGAAAAAGCGCGCCCAGGCAGTAGCCTATTACCTCGAGGGTCTTAACGCCGCCAGCAGCCGGATTACGACCAAGGGATACGGCGAGGAACAACCCATTTCGGTCAATGACCAGGAAAACAGGCGTGTTGAGGTTGCCATTTACGCCAACAAGAAGATGAAGAAGTTGGCCGAAAAAGGACAATTGTAAGAGGCCTGGCAATGCCCACGATAAAATGAAGTAAGATGGTCCGACCTGCATTTTACAGCGAAATAAGAAACGGGTATGAATTATTTCAAAACGGTGTTACCCGGTATCGCTTTTATTCTCATCTATGTACATCGGTTTGTTCCTGGGCGAAATGAAAGGAGACTTCTTGAAGAAGTAATCAAGTGAAGTCTAACCGCATTAATCCATCCGGGAGAGGGGTTGTAGAGAAATTGAAAACCTTCAGTAAATCGAGGCTCGCACAAATCCCAGGCGCGACCGTCTTCTTCCTCTTCGTTCTTTTTGGTTTTGATGTCGGCAGTTTTGCGCAGCAAAAACCGGATACGATCCCCGATTCAAATTGGATTCAGAAGATCAATTCAAACAAGACAGTTAAAAAACTCATGGGAGTCATCACCCGGGAGCCCGAGGCTGATCAATTACCGTTCAACATAAAAAGTGAAGATCCTTATTTGAAATACGACGGGAAGATTATCCGGAGAATCGTTATTAAGCGCATCGGTTTTGAAAAGACGGTCCTGGACACGACCCGCAATCTTCAGAGTTTTATTTCCAAAGCGGCCAATACACTTCACGTGAATACGAGGGAATTCGTGATTCGCAACAACCTCTTCATCCGCGAAGGCAAGGCACTCAACCCCTATCGTGTGGCCGATAATGAACGGACGCTCCGTAACCTTGACTTTGTGATGGATGCCAGGATCTTTGTAAAGCCGATCTCCAAAAACTCGGACTCTGTTGATTTGTTGGTTGTCACCCGCGACGTATTTAGTCTGGGTGGATCATTCAGTGCAGATATACCTACAAAATATAAATTCACCATTCAAGACATCAATTTTGGAGGTATGGGACAACGTGTTCAATTTGGGCAGCTCTTTGATGCGAATCGATCACCCCATTATGGTTATCAATTGTTTTACCAGAAGAACAACGTCAAAGGCAGCTTTATTGATGCTTCACTCGGATACACAAAACTCAACAATGGAGTCAGCATTGGAAATGAAAATGAAAGTTCCCTTTATTTAAAATTGAGCAGGCCATTGTTTCAGCCTTTTACCCGTTTTGCGGGTGCGGTCGAGATCAGTGACAATACCTCAAGAAATGTTTACAGAGAATCCGACACTACCTTTGCCCAATATCGATACAAGGTTCAGGATTATTGGCTTGGTTATTCTTTCGGATACAGGAAATTGCCCAAAGACCTCAGGGAAAACAGAAATCGAAAGTTTCTTGCATTACGTGGTTTTGACCAGCACTTCCTGAATTCAACTCATACTGATTTGACAGAACCAGATCGCTTTGCTTATCGCGACAGGGTATCGTTGCTTGCCCAGCTTACTTTCTTCCGGCAGGATTTTTACAAGACCCAATACGTAGTTGGATTCGGTCGAACCGAAGATATTCCTTATGGCTACCGGATTTCCTTTACCTCAGGATGGGAAAAAGAGTTGGGAAACAAAAGACCTTACGCCGGAAGTGAGCTCTATTATAATAAAGTCCGGCCAAGCGGGACGATCCTGACCTATAATGTAAAGCTTGCTTCCTATTGGAGGTCCGAGCGCCCCGAAGACGGGCTGGTTTCGTTCAATTTTACACGATACAGCAAAATTCACCGCGTAGGAAGAATGATCATTCGCAATACTCTTGAATCCGGGTATGCCGCGCTGTTCAATCAGAATGTAAAAAGAGGAATGGACATTCGCGATTTAAACGGGATCGTCGGCTTCCTCCCTGACAGCCTGGTTGGCCTTCAGCGGGTAACCGTTAGCCAGGAGCTGACGGTATTTACTCCGTGGAAACTTATGGGGTTCCGCCTGGCACCTATTGGGAGAGTTGATTTGGCCCTGATAAAGCGCGACATGGGATTATTGCGTACGAGAAATTTCTTTTCCGGATTGTCCCTGGGATTGAGGGCGCGCAATGAAAATCTTATTTTTAACACCATCGAAGCACGGCTATTCTATTATCCTAAGACCGTAGAGCGAGTCGACCATTTCAGATTCAATATCACAACAAATTTCAGAATAAAATATCCCACCAACCTGGTGAATAAGCCGGCCACTGTTTTTCCTTAATCCTGGGAGGTACGGATGAGAATCCAAACAAGTCTTATGGTTGAATCTCAGCTTCCATGACGTCAAGAACAAAAGTGGTCATTCCTGATTTGGCAAATTCCAAAGTATAGTCATATCCATCCTTTGGATACAGTATAGAGCCTCTCTCCATATCGTTCTCAATCTCACGGAGCTCTCTTGTTCTTAAAATTTTCCCGGTAATTCCATGAACGCTTTCCTCATTACCAAGATAAGTTACCTTGTCGTTAGTCGCGTATTTTAACATAGGGTTAAGAAATTTTTGTTTGTTCTACCGGCTTATTCAGTTGCAGGCAACAGGGTCTGATAGGCGTCTGACACCTTGAAGGTATCTTGACGTCTGACAATCAATCACGCATCTTTTTCCAACGCTCTCCTGCTGTATTCAACACATTTGGCCACTTCTTTTACCGCATCAGAGCCATCCGGAATATCGTATTCCATTTCAACGGTCGCGGGAAATTTGTACTTATTCTTTTTCATCAACTGCAGCAGCTGAACAATGGGCGTATCACCTTCGCCCCAAGGCATATTTGCGCCTCCATTGGCCTTCGACTTCCGGTCCTTGAGGTGCATGCTGTAAATGCGATCGTACTTGCTTTGAAGTAATGGAATTGGATCAAAACCTGCCGCCACATAATGCCCAACATCGCAGTTTAGCCCGTTGTATTTTGCCTGTGAAAGTGCCACATCCCAGGCGGTGATGGTTTGCTGAAGATGGCCATGATAGGCTACGCCGATCTTATGTTTGTCGGCCATTACGCCAAGACGTCTACTTTGGGCGGCGTCCGAAGGAAGCTCCACCGTTACATGACTTGCGCCAAGCTCCTTTGCGGCGCGAAGGGCATAATCGATCTCAGCATCCGTATTTTTTTCGCCAAGCGCACTGGGTTTCCAGGCATAAATACTGACGCCGGCATCATTGTACATCTTCCTTAACTGAACAAACTTGTCCATTGAAACAGCAGTCCGCCAATCGGCTATTTCCTTCGCCTTCGCAATTTGCTCAGCCTGTTGCTCGGGTGTCATGGATGGACGCGGGCCTCCCTGGCCGGCTGGTCTCGGCTCGGTATTCATATGCGGTGCGCCAGCAAACGCTTCAGCGGTCGGGCCCATCAATTCGATCGCGCTTATATTGCTGTCAACACAATACCGGAGGACCTGCTCTGCATTGCTTGGCAGACTTCTGAACGAGTAGCTGATAGCGCCGATCTGAACCCCGTTAAACTTCGAATTGGGTTTACCCAGGTTTCTCAGGATTGCAGGCGTTCCGAAGACGGAATTAGCAAACGCAATTCCAGTCACGGCACCCGCAGTGCTTCCGATAAACTGACGACGGGAGAGCCCCGTCACTTTCTTTCCTTCATTTTCTCTCATGATATTTCTATTAATTAGATCATTTCACAACGGGGTATGGAAAAACAGACTGCAAGGCAATCCTCTTGCCCGTTGCCTGTGACTCGCGGGCGGCTTCCATAATCTCCAGCACATGGAGTGCATGCTCTGCATTGATGAGAGGCTCCCGATTTGTAACCAGGCTTTCGCATATCACGGAAGCTCCCTGCTGCCAAACATACGATCCTGGATCAGGTACATAGCGGACTGTTTTTTCGTTTTCAACGGTTGCCATGTCTACACCAAAAGGAGCCCAGTCATACCCCACCAGGTTCATGTTTCCTTTTGTTCCCCAGACAGAAATGGTTGGCTTGTCCTGGCCGGATCCCTGGTGTCCGTACGGGTCAAAGTAATTAAAGCCACATTGTACATGCGAGATCACACCATTGCCATGATCCATCAAAACCATGGCATTGTCTTCGGCCTCCACCTTGATCTTTCCCTTGTTCTCTACGACGCGTTCCGGTGTAACGATGCTGGTCATGGCGACCACGGACTTGGCCGGACCAAGTAATCCCGTTAGGGTAGCCAGGTTATATACGCCAAGATCGGGCATACTCCCTCCTCCTTTCTCGTAAAAGAATGCCGACCAATCAGGACCCAGGTGACCATAATGTGCATGAGCCGCTGAAACTTTGCCAAGTTTGCCCTCTTGAATCATCTTCGCCATAAATGCAAATTGCGGACTGTTCACCACGGCCGGAGCACCCCAGATCCTCAACCCTTTACCTTTCGCGAGGTCCAGCAGTTCGCGTCCCTCCCGATAGGTGTTTGCCATTGGCTTTTCGCTCCATACGTGTTTGCCTGCCTGCAGCGCCAGCTTGTTCAGTCGCCCGTGCTCCTGCATATCGGTCGTGTCAATCATCAGGTCAAACTTTGCTCCCGCAAGAAGCTTATCGATGTGCGGATAGTAATTCGGAATGTGATACTTCTCGGCGGCAACTTTTGCCTTTTCGAATATGATATCGCAAGCCGATACCAACTCTACAAAAGGAGATTTTGATAAATGAGGAAGGTACGATCTTGATACACTTCCACATCCAATGATACCCACTTTGATTTTTTTGTCCTCATACCCAAACTCCCTGGCATGCAACGCCAACGGCGTGAGAATGGAGGCAGCGGCCAACGCGGCACTTTGCCGTATAAATTCCTTCCGCGAAATGCTATTGGAGTCACGCATAATTTTAGGATTTATGACATTGAATTCGGTGAGAAGAAACGGGCAATCTCCCCTAAGTTAATCGATGACTCCCGCTAATTCAAGATTTGTTTTATTCTTTCAATTTAACGCTGTGCAGGGGGTAAAATCGAATCCGCGGCAGCCGAATACCTTTACCACACCTGTGTGTTAAAAGAAAAGTATCTATGATAAAGACTAAAAGCGATTCGATTGCAATCATTGATTTTCAACACGGAGAAATGAGTTATACAGTAGTCCAATAGTCTCAAACTACTACTCAAGCTGTAGGAATTATTTGTTCTTCTTATTTTGCTTCAATTGTCTGAAGAACTTTGCCCAATTCACGACATTAAGAAAGGGATTGGTGACGGGCATGAATTTATTGTTGATGGAAGCAGGGTATTGGTTCATATAATACATATAGTTGGCGGCACCGTCCATGGGTGTGGTGCGGGCCATCAGCGCCATCAGCTCGCCATTGAGGTTTCTCTTGTCAACGCCAGTGTCATCCATCGGAATATTCAAAGCCAGTACGGCCTCCTTAAAGACTTCTTCTGTAGGAAAGGGCATGATCGTGACCTCCTTCAGATAGGTGACGTCTTCGGTCATTTCGATAATGATTGTTGAAAATTCAGGCGCATTGGGGGGTACGATGTAATGCCGCCGGACAAACCCCACAGAACTGAATACCACACTATCTCCGGTCAACACCGGGATAGAGAAAAAGCCCGTATTGTTGGATGTGGTTCCACGTCCCGCTTTAGGAACGTAAATATGCGCCCCTGGCAGGCCGTTGATACTGTCCGGACTCAGGATAATACCCGAAAGCTGTATGACCCTTCTTTGATTTTGAGAATAGCCCTCATGGGCCACAAAAAGAAAGAAAGCAATCGATGAAACCGCAACTATTTTTACTAAGACCTTCAATTTTATCAAATTAATTTTCAAAGATAGGGATTCATTTAAATTCCGCCTAATGGCCCTGCAAACTCTATTCTAAAGGTAGTTTTAGTATCTTAGCCGGTTGTTCGCCATGCGCTTAAAACACTTTAATATTGAATTAGGTGCCCAGATTTTTCTGGCCTGCTCCGACCCCTCGCGCCTTCGCATCCTGAACCTGATCATGACCAACGGAGAGATGTGTATCACCGACCTGGAGCACATTCTCGAATTCACCCAAACCAAGACTTCAAGACACCTTATTTATTTGAAGAATTCCGGTATCCTGACCACCCGAAAGTTTAACCAATGGGTATTTTACCAAATTAAGGATGAAGTTTTTGACATCGTTAAGCAGATTCTGGTGTTCCTTCGCAGGGACGCGTTATTTCAAAATGACCAGCAGATTTTTCAAACACTGTATACCAACCGCGAACTGGCGCTGAACAAACTGAAAATCAGCCCCCTCAACCAATACTGAATCATGGCTGGCTATCAATGCGTATTTTTTGATCTTGACCATACTTTATGGGACTATGAAACCAATTGTGCAGAGGCCATGGCGGTGCTGTACCATCGATATGAATTGGAACTTCGCACGACCGCCTCTTTTCCCGAATTTCTAAGAACCTTTATCAGGATCAATAACGCGCTCTGGGATCAATTTGACCGGGGACAAATCCACCGCGATGTTCTTCGTTATGAACGCTTTCACCGGATCCTGAAAGAAGTAGGCGTTGACGACTACGAAATGTCACTTCAGCTTTCCCGGGATTATTTGTCGGAATCCCCCAAAGGGAAGAACCTGATACCGCAAGCGATCGAAACCCTCGATTACCTGGCGGCTGGCTACCCCCTCTATATTATTACTAATGGATTTGACGAAATCCAGCTTACCAAGCTTGCCTCCTCCGGGATTGACAAGTATTTCAAAAAAATTATCACTTCCGAGCAAGCCGGGCATAAGAAACCTGCCCGCGAGATTTTTGATTATGCCCTGGCAAAAAATGGCTTTCATTCGCATCAGGCCGTTATGATCGGTGACAATCTCCTGACGGACATGGCGGGGGCCCGCAACGCAGAAATGGACCATGTATTTTTTAATCCCACCAGGGCTCCTCACGAGGATCCCGTAACATATGAAATCAGCAGCTTACAGGAATTGAAAGACATCCTGTAAGCTTTTGGATTTTAATTAACTTTGTCGACTTCGTAAATAAACCGACCCATGCCAAAAGGATTTTTCAGCGTTCCGCACCCTAAAAACGAGACTGTATTGTCATATGCCCCCGGTTCAAAAGAACGGGCCGCCCTAAAAAAAGCGATTGAGCAAGCGCGTTCAACAGTCCTGGATGTTCCTATGTACATCGGGGCGGAAGAAGTTCGAAGTGGAAATACGAAACCGCTCTCTCCTCCTCACGATCACAAGCACATCCTGGGGTATTATCACGCAGGTGATAAAAGTCATGTCGAGCAGGCCATCAATGCCGCTATGGGCGTTAAGGAACTCTGGGCGAGCCTGGGCTGGGAACATCGTGCCAGCATCTTTTTGAAAGCGGCCGACCTGCTGGCAGGTCCGTATCGATATCAAATGAATGCTGCCACGATGCTGGGGCAATCCAAAAACGCTTTTCAGGCGGAAATCGATTCGGCGTGTGAGCTGATTGACTTTCTTCGCTTCAACGTGTATTTCATGAGCGAGATTTACCGCGACCAACCGGAATCCTCGCCGGGTGTGTGGAATCGCATCGAATACCGGCCGCTCGAGGGATTTGTTTTTGCCCTTACTCCATTCAATTTTACAGCGATTGCCGGGAACCTTCCGACAAGCGCGGCCATGATGGGCAATACGGTGGTATGGAAGCCCGCCAACTCACAGATCTACGCTGCTCAGTTGATCATGCGGATTTTGAAAGAAGCCGGCCTGCCGGATGGTGTCATCAACTTGGTTTATGTGAGTGGTCCCGATGCGGGAGAAGTCATTTTTAATCATCGTGATTTTGCGGGCATTCATTTTACCGGGGGCACCGAGGTTTTTCAAAACATGTGGAAAACGATCGGGCAAAATATTTTTAAATATAAGTCGTATCCCCGGATTGTTGGAGAGACCGGCGGCAAGGATTTCATCATTGCCCATAAGAGCGCGGACGCCAAAGAAGTTGCAACGGCAATTTCGCGCGGGGCGTTTGAATACCAGGGTCAAAAATGTTCGGCCGCTTCGCGCTGCTACATTCCATCCAACTTGTGGGAAGATGTTAAGAAACAATTGCTGGAGGATGTCAAAAGTTTCAAGATGGGAGGCGTCGAGGATTTTGGAAACTTTATCAACGCGGTGATCGACGTGAAAGCTTTTGAGTCCATCACCGGCTACATCGAAAAGGCTAGGCAAAACCCGATGAGTGAAATTATCGCGGGTGGCAAATCCGATAAGTCAAAAGGCTACTTCGTTGAACCTACCGTCATTCTCACCAAAGACCCTTCGTCGGTGACCATGTGTGAAGAGATCTTTGGACCGGTAATAACCATCTATGTTTACCATGCAGAAAATTTTGAGCAAACGCTTGAATTGGTGGATCAAACGTCACCCTATGCGTTGACAGGATCCATCCTTTCAAAAGACCGCTACGCCATCGAAATGGCAACCAGGAAACTTTCCAATGCGGCAGGCAATTTTTACATTAATGACAAGCCGACCGGTGCCGTCGTCGGGCAGCAGCCTTTTGGAGGAGCCAGGGGTTCAGGAACAAATGATAAGGCGGGCGCGAAAGTTAATTTGTTGCGTTGGGTATCGCTGAGAACGATCAAGGAAACGTTTGTTCCACCGGTTGATTACCGGTATCCGTTTTTGGAAAAGGAGTAAGCCACAGTTCATTCGGAAAAACTCATTGCATTGCCGCTAATTATTTTGATTCCTTCACCGTGCGTACCGATTACTACTTTGATTATGGGGGAGAGCTCCTTTATTATTGCTATCCTATTTATCATGGAGTTGACTTTGTAATGATAGTCCCCAAAACCTGTCACAATGATAATTCTTCCGTTTCGAAGCCCTATTGCTGTATTATTTTTTTTGCCCTTAGCCTGATAGTCAAGACATAGTACCCAACTGTCGGTCCTTTTTTTGTCGATCATTTCTAATCTATTGTCATCGATGATTCGCCATCTTTTGATGGAACCATTATCATTTGCAGAAACGAGCGTCTTATCATCCTGCGAAATGCGTATATCGCGAACCCAACCATGATCATTTCCCACAAAAATGAATTGATCCGACCGGTCATTCCACGAATAAATCTGCCCTTTAGAGTTTGCTGAAAACAAGACTTTGCCACCCCCCGTTACAGCCAGGGCCGTAACGGTCCGGCCGGTTTTAGTCACAGACTCCGTTTTACCAATCTTTGTGTTAAATTTTATTATCTCGCCAGAATCACTCCCCGCCACTGCAAACGTTGAATCAATCCAGTGAATACATGTTAGAGGGGAGTCTGAGACTTTTGCCTTGGCGATTTCATTTCCGGAAAGACTGTTCCATACCACAATGTTTCCCTCCATAGAAGCCCCTGCCAGCCGCTCACCACGAAAATCAATGGCCAAAACACGAGGAGCCTTCCAGCTCTTTAATAACACCTCGTTTCGGTAATCCCAAACTTCAATTCGGTCACCCAGGGAGGCCGCCAATATTCCCCTTACCGAATCAAGTGTGAGGTCATACACAATCGCATTTTTGTCGCCCAGACTTACTATTCCAGGTTGACCAAACAATGAGCTTTGAGCGAACAATAACAATAAGGCCCCGGGCATAAAAAAAGAATTTTTTTCAGGCATCATAAATTCGAGTATCGATATTTTTTGTCCTTCCTCATTCGAAAAAATAAGCCTGCCTTCAAATTCATGAAGCTGAAGTGTTTCTCTGAATAGATTTGCGAGTCGGTACTGATATTTTGATATCCCGCGGAGACGCAAAAACCAATGGATGTCGTCAACGTGAAATCCAGTCCCGCATATAAGCCAATACCAAACCGGGTTGATTTAACGGTAAGAGGAATCAAAGGGACATTGTTATTAATGCCCGATGCGGGATTCGTTTTGGTGTTGATTTGATTAAAACCGGGCACAATGGAAATGAAAAAATCGAACTTCTTGGATGACCTGATTTCCTTCTGTTGTGTTTTAAGCATGATAACCGGGCCTGCAGAAAGAATCCGGACAGTGGTGCCTGTATACGTAGTTATGTTATCGGCATGGCTCCAACCGGAAAAATTAAAATTATGGAATGCTCCTCCTATATAAATCCCTTTCCATAC
>JBGPGZ010000023.1:0-18094 GCA_041484175.1 Cyclobacteriaceae bacterium
AGGAGGTACGAGGTACGAGGTGAGAGGTACGAGGTAGGAGGTGCGAGGTACGAGGTACGAGGTGAGAGGTACGAGGTACGAGGTGAGAGGTACGAGGTACGAGGTGAGAGGTGTGAGGTACGAGGTGTGAGGTGCGAGGTGAGAGGTACGAGGTGCGAAGTGCTAGGTACAATTGAAGAGTAAGGAGTAAGAATCCTGATCAATCCTGTTAATCCTGATCAATCCTGATCGATCCTGTTAATCCTTAAATCCTGATAATCCTGATCAAATCTTGATCAATCCTGATCCGATCCGCAGGGCTGATCCGCAAATTCGGTTTCAATGGTCAGGTGCTGGATATTCAAATGTTGAAGTTGGTGACGTACTTCGTGTTTCAGGTGTTCGAGTTCAGCCAGGGGAATTGACGGCTGCAATACCAGGTGCAGTGTCATTACATTGTAATGCCCATCCATCGACCAGGTATGCATATCATGGACATCGGTAATTCCCGGAATGGATCTGATTTTCGTCTTGATTTCTTCCACATCGACATTTTCAGGTATGCCCTGCAAGATAATCCGAAAGGCACGGCGCAGATTTTTGTACACATTGAAAAGGATGTACCCGGCGATGAGCATCGATAAGACCGGATCCAGCACCGGGACATTCACAAAAATCATGACCACGCTGCCGATCAGCACCGCTACCCAGCCCAGGACGTCTTCCAGAAAATGGAGTGAAACAACACGCTCATTGATCGAATTTCCGGATCGAAGGCGCAGCATGGCAACCGCATTCACAACAATGCCTATCAAGGCCAGGATGAACATTCCTTTGGCATTGGCTTGTTCAGGTCTGGCCAAACGCTGAATGGCCTCCTGAAGAATAAACACCGAACCAATAACCAGTACCATGGCGTTGATAAAAGCGCCGAGCAGCGAGAAGCGTTTGTATCCATAAGAGAAAAAATCGTCCCTTTTTTTTGCCGACTTTTTGTGAAAATAATAAGCCAGACCGAGTGAAAGACTATCACCAAAGTCGTGCAACGCATCCGACAAAACGGCCACGCTGTTGGTAAGTAGCCCCCCGACAAGTTCGAGCAAAGCGAAGGCCGTATTCAACCAAAACGCGAAGGTGATGTTTTCTTTGACCTGATCGTCCCGATGACTGCCGGGATGGGGATGGGAGTGTTCGTGTGGCATCAACTATCCTGATGGTAGGGTCGTTTATAGTTGGGTAAATTTAAAACAGAATTAGTTGTTTCCATCGGGGTTCATCGTGCTCTTTGTAACCTTTATTGATAAATCACAACCCAATTTACCCCTTTTAAGCCATTTTCTGGCTGCGAAGAATTCCTTGGGTATTTGACCCACTTGGTCAAAGTTCTTTGTCATTTTCCTATCTTTCAAAACTTGTTCATCTGTTTTAGATTGAGATAGATTGAGAACCATTCACTCCAAATCGCCGGCGTCCATTTATTGATGCTAACTACGTATGCTCAAGAGATTGCCTTCCATTGTTTTCTTTGACCTGGCCGTTTCAATTTTAGCGATTGGCCAAAATGAAACACGAAAGATAATGCCGTCGGACACAGAGGGTTCCATCGTTGCCGTTCATGGCCCGCATTTGGCGAGTACTCCGGATTTGAAATTAAGGAGAAACAAATTGGTCATTTCGATCAGTGGAACAGGGGGAGGAGCGGATGCCATGATTGCCTTTGACAGTGTTGCATCCCTTGCGGGATTTCATACCATCAGTCTTGATTATAAGAATGAGGTCATTACCACGGTCTGCAGGTTCAGCCGGGACTCAAGTTGTTACGATTCTTTTCGAAGGGAAATTGTTTTTGGCACTCCAGTAAGTGATACCGTGCACGTGGACAGTGTCAATTCTCTTTATAACCGGATCTACCGCCTGTTAACATTCCTTTCAGCCCATTTTCCAATGGGGGGTTGGGAGCATTTTTATAAGGACAGAAAAATGATTTGGACAAATATCATTGCGGTGGGACATTCACAAGGAGCGGGCCATGCGGCGTATCTTGGAAAGAACTTTGCCTTGAACAAGGTGATTATTCTTGCCGGCCCGCAAGACTTCCTGGACCATTTTAATAAACCGGCTCCCTGGATTAGCGGGAAGAGCAAGACTGCTCCAGGCCGCTACTTCGCTCTTCTACACCCGCACGACCCGTTCGGTTTCGAAAAGCAGTTGTCAAGTTGCCTGTTGCTTTCTCAATCACGGCTAAAGTACACAATTTCAGCGAATGCGAGCGGTCTGAAAGGAGCCGCCGGAAATATTCTGATCACTCATGTGAGAACCAACAATCCTCATGGTTCCGTGATGCTCCCGGTTCAGGCAGAGGCATGGAGATATATGCTGGATCAGTAATCGGTAATCGCTGGTCAATATAGGTGAGCAGCATTGTATAGCTGATCTCTTATTTTTTTGCATTGACATTCGCAAAATACAGATTATATTTTTTTATGAGCTCCGGGATTTTGTCCATCCACTGCCAATCGTTCTCAATCTCCATCGCAAGTTCGGGATCTCCTGACACTAATTCTTTAAACTTATCCTTTTGATACCGGTCATGAAATGCAATCAGTTTCTTGGATCCTTTCCTTGAAAGAATGTAAACCCTTCTTATTTTTGTGCCGAAGCGCCCGGTGGGTATTTGGCTATAGTGAATATATAGATTAAGCTGGCCAAGCTGATCCACTTTTACAAAATCTTTTTTAAAATAGTCGTAGCCGGAGACTGGAATTTTTTTGAGGACTACGAAGCTGTCCAGGCCCATCACGAACCCTCGAATTTCGTCGGCGCTGAATTCAAGCGGTTTTGAATCATTTTCCGTCTTGACCTTGATGCGACCCGGAATACTGGTGGTGGGCGTTAAATGACCGGACTGAATGGAATTGAACTTGATGGTCCCCTTCACATGTTTCTGGTCCGGTGTCACAAAATACCCAGGCAGATACGGCTGCGCGAATAGGTCAAAACTGGTTAAGAAAAGGCATAACAATACCAAAAGCCTTGCCATCGTTGAAACGCTTTTCCATGAACTGATAAAGGTACTAAAAATTTCTGCGATCGTTTCAGGGGGGCAGGAGATGGCGTTCAAGGCATCTTGAGCCGTGCGTAAAGGCAATGGATCGCGCTGGCTTGATTTTTATAAAAAGGGTGGACAATACCGATGATTTTTCCGTTCGGATCAACAAGCTCACAGCGCTGTCCTTTCTTTTCTCTCACAGTGAACACAAGCGATCCATAGGCATCAAAGAAAGTGCCGTCTTTCATTTTGCCAATTCGCTGTCCACGGCCGTCAACGGCCTTTCCGTCTTTATCGATAATGGCAATCCTGTCGTCGAGCGCGTTTTGAACGATCCCTTCCTTTGAAATCCAGCCCAGTACATTGCCGTATTCATCCGTAATCCGTCCGGATAAATCCATCTCGGGATGCTTATTGCTTTGTGCATGCAAACAATAAGCCCAGGCTATCGAAATAAAAAGTAATAATATTTTTCGGCTATCAGCAGCCATAGTTCATTTGTTAGAACAATTACCAATCCACTTTTTTTTCATCCGGTTTACCGGAGGCTTGCTTTGGAGTTTCCACGACCTTTACTTTTAATTCGTCTATTTGATTGCGTACGCGGCCGTTTACCATCTTGCGGTGATCGGTCCATAACTTTTGCCAACCCGGCGCCTCTGTCTCTTCCAGGGGTTTTGTATTCCCTGTCTTTACAACCCGGTAGTTCCGGTCCTGCGCATAATAGTGATACACAAAATCGGAGAATGAGTACCTGTATTTTCCATCTTTTGTTTCGATGCTAAAATGATAACTGATCGCGCCGTTCACCTTGCGAAGGATGCCGCTCTGCGCATAGACAAAAAATTCAAAATTTCCCGAGATCTTTCCACCGATGGAATCCTTTACGACCGAATTCAATTTACCGTCGATGTGCGTCAACCACTTTAACCATCGCAATTCATTTGAATAGAGTGCAGGTTTGGTAAGTCCCTCCACCTGCACAATTTCCGTTGCTTCACATTTGTTCGACCCGTTAAGAGGCAGGAACTGAGCATTTCCATCAAGAATAAGCAGCGAAAGAACAATGGCAAGAACGTTCATTGATTTTGCGGGATTGCTCATGGCTGAAATGATACCCGCTCCCCGGGAAAAGGAGCGGGTATTCATTTGTTTAATATTTATATATGAATGCTACACCCAAGGTCTGCTGGCTATTGGTTCCATTTCCGTTTTTGTCTTCATAATATTTGAATCCATCCTTGGAGGCTTTTGCATTGTCAATTCTAAGTTCTGGCTTCACGATAAGGTGGCCGTCCGCCAAGGTGATGGGAGCTGTAACCGTAATGGACGTGTTGTTGCTGCCGATGTAACGGACATAGTTCGGATCATGAAATGATTCTGCACGAACGCCAATACCGACAATATCGCTGATTGCGTAGTTGGTATAGACCGCCACACCACCCCAACTGGGCTTATTGGAACCATAGGAAGCTATGATGTCATCGGAATCAGTACCGGTTGCAGTAAAGTTATAAAACCCGTAGGCCGCGTTCAGCCCCAGATAAAATTTGCTGGTAATCTGATATCCTGTCGTCAGGTCAAATAATTGACGCGTATATTTCTCCAGATAGGGTTTGTTGCCGCTGACGGCCAGTGTTGAAAGGTAGGTGTCGTCTCCGTAGCCACCGATGTAATTCAAGTAGATGTTGAATCCATCAACCGGCTTTAGATACACCTGACCAATAAGCGACTTTTGCTTGTTGTTGTCAAAGAGGTTGTCCCAGTTGTTGACCAACCCGGCCATCAACGACAGCTTATCGTTGACGACATAATTTACTTTGGCTCCAATATGGTAGAAGGGTCCGTTATTGAAGAGATTGGACAGCGAGTAGTGGTAATTAATCGGGGCATCAATCACCTCGTACCCAATGTGGGTACCAAATTGACCAACCGTAAAACTCAGTTTTTCGGTCGCCTTATAGGTGAAATAGGCTTGCTTGATGGCCGCTGAACTTCCGTATAATTGATTGACGTAGCCACTATTATTACCACTGGGATACCACAAGCTTGTATTGTAGGAACCGTTATTGGCCACCCTCGTATTTCCGAAATTGCCAAGTTCGGCATTCGGACCAAAGGTGAGGTCGATAACCAGGTCGGATTTTTTGTCGGAATAGGTAAATTTTGTTTGTACCAAACCGAGTGCGAACTGGCCCGCCATGCGGTCAAAAGCACGTCCTACCGGATAACCTGCATTTGCCTGGGGATTACCCATAAGCGTACCCGACTTCGGGTTGTTGAATGCATGATTGTAGTAAGAATCGATGTACCCGGAGAGTGTAACTTTGGGTTTCTCCTCAGGCGGCTCCCCCTCCTCCGTGTCCTCTACAGACTCCTTCTTTGGTGTGGGCGTTGCAGATGCCACGACGACATCCTGCTGCTGGCCGTATCCAATGCTGTGTAATCCTGCGATTGAGAGAGCAACCAGTAATATTTTTCTCATTTTCATATTTTAAATCGTTTTTGTCTTTTTGCGAAATAGTGAAAGACCGGGGAAGACCCGGTCATTCTTGTTTATGCCAGTTCAGCCGGACTAAGTTCAGCCGGGAATACGCCTTCTCCATGCTGGCTGTAATCAGAACCGACTTTCTTTTCTGCTGCCGTAATCGTCAGGGAAGAAAGAAGATCGGTGATTTTCAGGATAATCATAGAACCAACAAAAGTGTATATGATCACGATAGCAAGGGCGATCAGGTGCACTTTGAAGAGGGTGAATTCTCCATAGAGCAGACCATTACCGGTTGTGTTGGCGGAATTTACAGCAGTATTGGCAAGCAAGGCCGTCATCAACATTCCAACTGCTCCACCCACACCGTGGCAAGGGAACACGTCCAATGTATCCTCCAATGAAGTCTTTGATTTCCAATGAACAACGACGTTGCTAATGATGGCGGCGACCGTTCCGATGAAAATGCCCGAAGGTATTGTCACAAACCCAGCCGCAGGAGTGATTGCTACCAGACCAACGACTGCACCGATACAAAATCCAAGCGCGGAAGGTTTTTTGCCCCGCGCTGAATCAAAGAATACCCAGGAAAGTCCTGCAGCTGCTGAAGCGGTATTGGTGGTGGCAAATGCGGAAGCGGCCAAAGGTCCTGCCGATAATGCGCTACCTGCATTGAAACCAAACCATCCAAACCATAACAATCCGGTTCCCAACAGAACGAAAGGAATGTTGGCGGGTGCTATGGCAGCCTTTGCTACGGTCTTGTCTCTCAAATAAATCGCGGCAGCCAATGCTGCAAATCCGGCAGACATATGAACGACCGTCCCGCCTGCAAAGTCAAGCACACCCATCTTAAACAAGAATCCATCAGGATGCCATGTCCAATGCGCAAGGGGAGCGTAGATCAAAAGAGAGAATAGGGCGAGAAATATGATGTAGGATTTGAATTTGATCTTCTCGGCAAATGTTCCTGTGATTAGTGCGGGTGTGATGATTGCAAATTTCAATTGAAAAAAGGCAAACAACACCAGCGGAATTGTCGGGCCCAGCGACCATGGCTTGCCATCCAACACGTGCTGAAACATGAAGAAGGTGGCAGGGTTTCCAATGACGCCGCCAATGGAGTCACCAAAAGCGAGGCTGAATCCGACCACGATCCACAGGATGCTGATCACGCCCATGGCGATGAAGCTTTGAAGCATGGTTGAGATGATATTCTTTGTATCAATCATCCCGCCATAGAAATAAGCCAGCCCCGGGGTCATGAGCAAGACAAGCGCTGATGCCGCCAACATCCACGCTACATCGCCGGAATTAATTCCCTCTGTGACGATGGGTCCAGGCACGGCTGGCATAAAAATAGCCAGCACGCTCACGGCCAAGAGCAGAAGTAAAAAAATGATAGACTTTTTCATAGTTGCTGAATTTGGTTAGGTGAATTACGTGTGTCTCAAATTTTAGATCAAAATTCAGCATAACTGGGTAAAATTTTACCCTATTGGTCAAATAAATTACCGCATCCGATTGAAATTGGGTCATTTTTTAGTCATTTGTAAAAAAAACTATACTATTTTGTAAATGTCAGGGTCCATTTATACCCTATCGTTCTAAAGTGAAGACCCACGAACCGGAATTTCCAACGCGGTTCTTTTACTTGGGGTGGCCCTGAATTTTTAGAAGCCTTCACCTGGCGGGTTACTTTCAGCACTTTTTCACTTTGGCAAAAGGGGGGAGCAGTGAAATGTCAACGGAATTGTTGAATTCATTTAGGTTCGTAATTTAACCACAAAACCGCTTTGCAATCGTATTCGGACAAAAAGAGGGTACATAATGACCCTTTGGTGAAAAAAATAAATATCTTTTGTCAGATTTACCATCAAATAACACCATAACTATGAAAAAAGTAGAAGCAATCATTCGAACGGCCAAATTTGAAGATGTCCACGCCGAACTTGCCAAGATCGGAATCAGCTTTATGACCTACTCTGAAGTAAAAGGCATTGGAATGGAGCATCCGGATAAGCAACAGTACCGCGGGGCTGCTTACGACCTCGGGTATATCCCCAGGATACGATTGGATATCGCAGTGCCTGATGATAAACTCGCCAAGCTCATTGAGTGCTTATTGAAAACCGCTTACACGGGGAAAGTGGGTGATGGAAAGATTTTCGTTTACGAGATCGCAGAAACCTACCGCATTCGAACAAAAGAAAAAGGGGAAAAAGCCCTTTAGAATCAACCTGAACCTAACCAAAATCAACAATGATACCAATGGAAACTTCACTCACTATAAAATTGTATCGGGCCGCTGCGGCATGCCCGGGACAAACCCCGACTGAGAAAAAATTTTACGTTCGATTTGTCTCCGCTATGCTCTTGCTTCTCTTTGCTGCCACCCTGGTTTCTTATGGTGCTCCGCCGGTTTCGAAGGATACCCTGCCGCAGGACTCTACCGCAGCAGTACAAACGGCAGCCACCGTTGCTGCTCCGGCGCCGCCTGCCCCAACCGTTCATAAAGGAGATGTCGCCTGGATGTTGACCTCCACGGCGTTGGTTCTTTTGATGAGCATTCCCGCGTTGGCGCTATTCTACGGAGGACTGGTTCGAACAAAGAATATTCTGTCAATGCTCATGCAGGTATTTGGAACCTTCTCATTGGTTACGGTACTCTGGTGCATTTACGGGTACAGCCTTGCATTTACCGAAGGCAACGCATTTTTCGGTGGCTTCAGCCGGTTGTTTTTGTCTGGTACGTTTGATTCCGCGACAGGGGCTTTCTCCATGGCCGCCACCTTTAGTAAAGGTGTCGTGCTGCCGGAATTGGTTTTCGTAGCATTCCAGGCAACCTTTGCAGCGATCACGTGCGCTCTTATTCTTGGGGCGGTCGCAGAACGAATGAAGTTCTCCGCTGTGATGGTGTTCATGGTGATCTGGTTCACGTTCAGTTATTGCCCGATCGCGCACATGGTTTGGTTCTGGATGGGCCCTGACGCATATACGGATACTTCAGTGGTCGATGCGATGAACGCCAAGGCAGGCCTTCTCTGGCAATGGGGCGCATTGGATTTTGCCGGTGGTACCGTTGTGCACATCAACTGTGCTATCGCCGGGCTGACAGGCGCTTTTCTGGTGGGCAAACGTTCAGGCTTCGGAAAAGAGCCAATGCCCCCACACAACCTGACATTGACAATGATTGGTGCCAGTATGCTGTGGTTTGGTTGGTTCGGTTTCAACGCGGGCTCCGCCCTGGAAGCTAATGGTTTTGCAGCGCTTGCCTTTATGAATACTTTCCTGGCTACCGCGTGCGCAGTATTAGCCTGGATGGTGGGCGAATGGATATTCAGGGGAAAACCTTCCATGCTGGGTGCCGCTTCTGGCGCCGTTGCTGGATTGGTCGCAATTACTCCCGCTGCCGGAAACGTAGGTATCCCCGGAGCGTTCGTGATAGGAACCGCCGCCGGTTTCATCTGCCTGTGGGGTGTTAATGGCTTGAAGAAAATGTTAAAGGCCGATGACTCCCTGGACGTGTTTGGTGTTCATGGTATTGGCGGTATTACCGGGGCTTTGCTCACCGGCATTTTCAATTCACCGGATCTGGGTGGTCCTGGTTTAGTGACTGATTGGGTTACCGCCAGCACCGGCTATCCGGGAATCGGAGCCCAGTTCTGGATCCAACTCAAGGCCGTTGTCGTAACGTTAGTCTGGTCGGGAGTTGTTGCTTTTATTGCCTATAAAATTGCCGGCCTGGTTGTAGGATTAAGACCCTCAGAAGAGGACGAACGCAAGGGTCTTGACATGGTTGACCACGGTGAACAGGCGTATGACATATAGCAAAGCATATATAACTCTTTTGATTTGAATCGCTCCTGATAAAAGGACGTCTGTGACTGAAGATCAGAAGAGCGTTGGGTGAGGATGGATTAGACCGGGCCGCTTTCTATAAAGCGGCCCTTTTTTTGGCTACCGGCAAAATAAGATTCAACCATGATCCGAAAAGAAGCGCAACCTTTTTGGACTGTTTGATGAATTGCCTAAATTTATCCAAACCCGGAATGGCCAACCTGTTGATCCCCCGGCGATATGAAACAACTCCTTGCTGCTTTCTTGCTCCTTCTTGGCTGTGTACACAGCCAGGCCCAATGGAAAAAACTGTTCAACGAAAAAAACCTGGAGGGATGGAAGCAACTCAATGGCCAGGCGAAGTATGAGGTGGTTAATAAAGAACTCGTGGGGACCACCGTCGCCAATACGTCCAATTCATTTCTTGTTACTGATCAATCCTTTGGCGATTTTATTTTGGAATTGGAATTCAAGGTAGATGGAAAAACGAATTCCGGAATCCAGATTCGCAGCGAAAGCAAACCCGACTATCAAAACGGAAGGGTACACGGCTATCAGGTTGAAATTGATCCTTCGCCGCGCGCCTGGACAGGAGGAATCTACGATGAAGCACGCCGGGAATGGCTTTACCCGTTGGAATACAACACGGGAGCAAAGAAGGCGTTTAATCAGTCCGGGTGGAATAAGATCCGCGTCGAATGCATTGGGCCTGTCATCCGCACCTGGGTCAATGATGTCCCTGCTTCGCACCTCGTAGATGACCTCACCTTAAAAGGATTTATCGCTTTGCAGGTGCATTCGGTCAGCAATCCCGATGAAGCGGGCCAGCATGTGCGTTGGCGCGACCTCCGCATTCAAACCGAAAACCTCAAACCAACTCCGCTTGACAATATTTTTGTCGTCAACTTTATTCCTAATTGGCTGTCTGATCAGGAAAAGAAAAATGGTCTGAGCCTTCTTTGGGATGGGAAAACGACCCATGGTTGGAGAGGTGCCTATAAAGACAAATTCCCCGGCCAGGGTTGGGAAATATCGGGTGGCGCGATCAATGTCCTCGCCTCTTCGGGCGGAGAATCAACCAATGGAGGTGATATCGTTACCCAGAAGGAATTCGGTGCGTTTGATTTGCAATTTGAATTCAGGTTTGCTGAAGGAGCCAATAGCGGTGTCAAATATTTCGTCACTGAAAAAGAAGGCAATGCCGGTTCGGCCATTGGCCTGGAGTATCAGGTCCTCGATGATGACCATCATCCGGATGCCAAGGAAGGCGTTGTGGGCAACCGCACACTGGCCTCCTTATATGACTTGATACCATCGTTGAAAATACAAAGGGGAATCCATAAACCGGGTGATTGGAACCAGGGGCGCATCGTCGCATTTCCGGACGGCCGCGTGGAGCATTGGCTGAATGGCTATAAAGTGGTAGAGTACCAACGCGGCACCCCTGTATTTTATGCCCTGGTTGCCCGAAGCAAATATGCGGCGCTGGAAAATTTTGGAATGGCACCAACAGGGCATATCTTATTGCAGGATCATGGAAGCAGTGTGTCTTTTAGAAGTATCAAAATCAATGAGCTAAAATAGGATTCGAGCAAGGCGTTCTATCAACAAAAAAAAACAGGCAATGAAGACTTCCAGAAGAAATTTCATCAAACGATCGGCCGCCGTTTCCTTGGGCGCCGCTGCATTGAGTGCGCAAAGTTACGCTCGTATCCTGGGCGCCAATGACCGGGTGCGTGTGGGTGTTGTCGGATTTTCGGATCGCTTTCGCACCTCGTTGTTTCCCGCGTTTCAATATCATTTCAAAGAACAGAATTTTGACATTGTCGCCGTTTCGGATATCTGGAAAAAAAGAAGAGAGGAAGGCCGCGAGTTTCTAAAGGAAAAACTAGGCCATGAGATTCGATCTCATGTCAATAATGATGAATTGTTTACCGCAAAGGGAACCGATGCGGTGTTTATCAGTACACCGGATTTTCAACATGCCCTCCACACCATGGATGCCGTGAAATCGGGACTCGACACATACACTGAAAAACCTTTTGCCGAGACGATGGAGGACAATCGTGCTGCATTGAAGGCTGTCAAGGAATCGGGGAAGATCGTCCAAATCGGATCCCAGCGAAGAAGCGGGGAGAATTATCACGCTGCTGCACAATTTATCCAAAGTGGAAAGTTTGGCCCGCTCACGATGGTGGAGCTGACCTGGAATGTAAATCAACCGGGGCGATGGAGACGGGCTGAATTGGTAGGCCAGCTAAAAGAACAAGACACCGACTGGAAGCGCTTTTTGATGAACCGCCCGGTTGAACCGTTTGATGCGCGCAAGCATCTGGAGTTTCGCCTTTTTTGGCCCTATTCGTCAGGACTGCCCGGACAATGGATGTCGCATCAGATTGATACAGTCCACTGGTTTAGCGGCCTGAAGCACCCACGCAGTGTTGTAGCCAACGGAGGCGTCTATTGCTGGAAAGACGGCCGGAGGAATTGGGATACCATCACCGCGGTCTTTGAATACGGTCCTGAAAATGACCCCGAGTCGGGGTTTCAGGTAACCTTTAGCTCCCGCATGCACAATGGTGATGAGCGGCCGGCGGAAATTTATTATTCCAATGGAGGCGAGCTGAATTTGAATACTAATAAGGTTTCTCCCAATGGTGGATTGCAAGAGAATTTTGCGAAACCCATGGGGATGAAAGCGAATTTGCTGCCCGCATTGAATCTGACGGATGTAATGGTACAAACCGTGGTTTCCGCCAATACCGGCGGCGATATAACGACTTCGAACCATGTGAAGAACTGGATGGAGTGCGTGCGAAGCAGAAAGCAACCAAATGCACCCGTCGAGGCGGGCTACAGCCATGCGATCGCCACGATCATGACCAACGCTGCCGCACGCACGGGCACGAAGGTAACCTTTGATGAGACAACACAGGAAGTAATGGCAGATGGTAAGGTATTCAACCTTTGATAAAGATCATCCTATTTCGGATCTATAAAGCAAGGATCATTTGTGCCTGTCTTTTTTTGACATGGTACGTTTCTGTTGGCCAACAACAAAAAGCAGGCTGGCAAATCATTGAACAGAAAAATAAGAAGCAGATCGACATCCTGGCCGATGGCATGCTTCTGACCTCCTATTGCTATTATGATTCAATACGAAAACCAATACTTTTTCCGATCAATACGATTTCGGGAATCAGCATCACCAGGGGATATCCCATTGCACCCGTTGCCGGTGAGCGGGCCGATCATCCACATCATACCGGTCTTTGGCTGAATTATGAATTCGTGAACGGATTGGACTTCTGGAATAACTCCACTTCGATCCCCCTGAAAGAAAGACTGCATTATGGGACGATCCGACATGATAAAATCATTTCTTCCAAGTCAACGGGACGGCAGGCTGAATTAACGGTGGCTGCTGACTGGATAACATCCATCGGCATTGTTCTATTAAAGGAGGAAACGCATTATATTTTTAGAAAAAACGGGCATCTGTTTATCATTGACCGGATAACGACACTAACGGCTCTTGGGACCGATGTTTCATTCAAAGACACGAAGGATGGATTTCTCGGTCTCCGGGTTGCCCGCGAGTTGGAGATGCCGTCGAAAGAGCCCCTGGAACTCACGGACATCCATGGAAATGTGACAAAAGTAAGTGAAGGTGACAACAGCGCCACTGGCTTGTATTTGAGCAGTGAAGGACTTTCGGGAGATGCTGTGTGGGGCACACGGGGGCGATGGTGCATGCTCTACGGAAAGAAAGCTGAAAGTAATATTTCGATCTGCATTATTGATCACCCCAAAAATACCGGCTATCCAACCTACTGGCACGCCCGCGGTTATGGTTTGTTCGCGGCCAACCCCCTCGGGCAGGAGATTTTTAGTAAGGGAAAAGAAAAATTGAATTTTGTTTTGCATGCCCGGAAGTCGGTTGCGTTCAGGTTCCGTATCGTGGTTGCTTCGGAAAACAAATTAGAGCCCCAGCAGATTAACAACCTGGCGGATGAGTTTGCCAGTAATTTCTAAGCGATGTTATTGCACGAAAAGGTTTTGCAATTCGGCGCCGGAATTCTGCTCCGGGGATTGCCGGATTATTTTATTGATCAGGCGAACCGACGCGGTATTTTCAATGGGAAAATACTGGTTGTAAAGTCAACACCGGGCTCGACAGAAGATTTTCAAAAGCAAGAAGGGCGGTTCACGATTTGCGTTCGCGGCACTGATCGTGGAGAAACAATTGTAGAGAATTTGGCCAATCATGCAATCTCCAGGGTGCTGTCCGCCCATGATCAATGGCCTGCGATTCTGGCTGCCGCCCAAAACCCGGACCTTCAGGTCATCATTTCCAATACAACTGAGGTCGGCATCCGGTTTGAACCGGAGTCAATCTTTCAAAGTCCCCCTTCGTCTTTTCCTGGTAAGCTCACGTCGTTTCTTTACGAGCGCTTCAAAAGGATGGGTGAGGAGAGCAGGGCCATTGTCATCATCCCTACAGAACTCGTCCCGGACAACGGCAAGAGACTGAAAGATATTGTAGATCAATTGATCCGGCACAATAAGCTGGATGAGCGATTTACCGCATGGCTTGACAAAAAGACTTTCTTTTGCAGTTCGCTCGTAGATCGCATAGTGACAAGACCGTCTGAAATAGTCAGTGATTCGGTGCCTGATTTTAATTCATTGACCATTCAATCGGAGCCTTATCGACTTTGGGCAATCGAAGGTGGCGAACCGGTTAAAGAAATTTTGTCCTTTGCTGCTGTCGACAAAGGCGTAATCATCACCGACAGCATTGAGGCCTACCTGGAACGGAAACTGCGTTTGTTAAATGGAACACATACCGTAACCGCATGCCTGGGTTTTTTGAATGGGCTTGATACCGTCTATCAGTGTATGCAGGACCTGGAGTTGAGTGCTTTTGTCGAAAACGTGATGCTGACTGAAATAGAGCCAACCCTTCCAGATACGGCCCGGAAGGATAGCAAGCAGTTTGCGTTGGATGTGTTAGACCGTTTTCGCAATCCCTACACAGCCCATCGCCTTCTCAGCATCACCTTGCACGGAACTGCCAAAATGAAAATGAGGAATGTCCCTACACTTATCAGGTATGTTGATATTTTCAAGGTAATCCCAGCCTTGTTGACTAAAGGATTTGCAGCTCATTTACTTTTCATGAAAGTCGGGAAGAAAGAGGGCGACCGTTATTTTGGGGTGAGGAAGGGAACGCCGTATCCAATTCAGGACGAGCAGGCAGGTTATTTTCATGAGGCTTGGCAGCACTTCCGGCCCCGCACCGGAGAATCTCTAAAGAAAGTGGTGATTGAGATTTGCCGGAATGCAGGGTTGTGGGACAAAGATTTGACAGAATTGCCGAAGTTTGTTGAAACAGTGACCGGGCATCTTCAGCATCTCCTCGGTCCTCTATAATTATGAAACGATTCCTGGACGAAAATTTTTTGCTCAATACACGCACCGCCGAATTACTCTACCATGATTATGCGGAGGGCATGCCTATCCTTGATTACCACAATCATTTGCCGCCGGATGAGATAGCACAGGACAAAACCTTTGAAAACATAACACAGGCCTGGCTGAAAGGCGATCACTATAAGTGGCGAGCGATGAGAGCCAATGGCATTGAAGAGCGTTACATCACAGGAGATGCAACTGACTATGAGAAATTTGAAAAGTGGGCGCAGACGGTGCCTCATACATTTCGCAATCCCTTATATCATTGGACGTGTCTTGAATTGAAGAACCCTTTTGGCATTAAAGACCTGCTGACTCCGGTAACGGCCCAGGCTATCTACGGCCAAACCTCCGAAAAACTGCGTGCGGATTTTCCGGTCAGGAAGCTGCTGACTCATTTTAAAGTGAAAATACTTTGCACCACCGATGACCCGGTGGAGGGCCTTGGATTCCACCGGCAAATTCAAAAGGAAAATTGGGCGGTGAAAGTCTTTCCGACCTTCCGTCCGGACAAAGCGATGGCCATTGAAAATGGACCCACGTTTAACGGTTATCTTGATTCTCTGCAGCGTGTCGCGGATGTTGAAGTCAATTCCTGGCAAAACTTCTTGGCGGCCATTCGCCGACGTCATGATTTCTTCGCCAGCGTGGGATGCAAACTTTCGGACCACGGGTTGGAGACTTTTTATGCGGAAGATTTTACTGATCAGGAGATAGCGACCATCTTTTCAAAAGCAAGATCGGGAAGGAGTTTGGAGCAGCGGGACATTCTTCAATTCAAGTCGGCCTGCCTTGTTGAATTCGCGAAACTCGACGCCGAGAAGAACTGGGCACAGCAGTTTCACATCGGTGCCATCCGGAACAACAGTACACGGCTGTTACAGAGGTTGGGAGGCGACAGCGGAGCAGACAGCACCGGAGATTTTCAAGTTGCCCGCTCCATGGCGAAGTTTTTCGATACGCTTGACAAGCAAAATAGTCTTCCAAAGACGATTGTCTACAACCTGAATCCAGCGTACAACGACGTCTTTGCCACGATGATTGCCAACTTTAACGATGGCTCGGTTGCCGGCAAAATGCAATACGGATCGGCCTGGTGGTTTTTGGACCAGAAGGACGGCATTGAAAGCCAACTGAAAACGCTTTCGAACACGGGTTTGCTTAGCCGTTTTGTAGGCATGCTTACTGACAGCCGCAGCTTTCTCTCCTTCTCACGACATGAATATTTCAGAAGGATCTTATGCAACCTGATCGGCCTGGATGTGGAGAACGGTGAGTTGCCCAACGACCTTGCCTGGCTTGGACAAAGTGTTCAGGACATTTGTTACCGCAACGCCGAGCGTTACTTTCAATTTTGATCTTGTGGTTTGGTTTGGTAGAATTTTATAAAGAACCTTAGCGTAGGCAGTTTACGTTACCTTGAGGTGAGCTCAAAACAGAAGATAAACAGGATTGTAATTTGCTTGTTCGGACTTCTTCTTTCAGTGGCAGCCGATCTTAAGGCGCAAAGGAGCGTACTTACCCAACACAACGATCTGAATAGGACCGGTTGGTATAATCAGGAGACTGTTCTCAATACAAAAAACGTAAAACAGGGTTCATTTGGATTGATCTTTTCCCGCGTGGTAGATGATCAGATCTATGCACAGCCGCTGGTCATGCGGAAAGTCGCAGTGCCAGGTGTTGGAGTGCGTAATATTGTTTTTGTTGCCACGGTAAACAATTCCGTGTATGCGTTTGAGGCCGACTCGGCCAGAGTTTCCGCACCCTATTGGCAAGTGAATTTATCACCTCCTGGGTCGAGGGCTGTAAGGAACACCGACATGACCGGCGCCTGCCAAGCGAATTACAAGGATTTCTCGGGAAGCATGGGTATCGTGAGCACGCCTGTAATTGATACGACCACCAACACACTCTATGTCGTAGCAAGAAATAGAACGACGGCCAATGTCTTTCAGCAATATCTTCATGCATTGGATGTTTCAACCGGCGCAGAAAAACCGGATAGCCCCCAGTTAATAACGGCAAGTGTTAGCGGAAATGGTGACGGCAGTGTGAGCGGAACAGTGACCTTCGACCCACAGAAGCAAAACCAGCGTTCCGGGCTTCTATTATTGAACGGCCTGGTGTACATCGCCTGGGCCTCGCATTGCGACTGGCCACCTTATCATGGATGGATTATCGGCTACGATGGGACTTCGTTGGAACAAAAGGTAGTTTACAACACGACACCCGACGGGTATAACGGAGGTATCTGGATGAGCGGTGGGGGGCCTTCTGCCGATGCGTCTGGTAATATTTATGTGGCGGTTGGGAATGGTTCCGTTGGTACCAGTAATAATCCCGCGGATCTTGTTAATCGGTCTGAAAGCGCATTGAAATTAACCCTGTCTGGTTCAACATTTTCTATCGCCAGTTTTTTCTCACCTAAAAATTATCCCTCGCTGGAAGTAGGGGACCTTGACTTTGGGGTAACGCAACTTATGCTGATACCTGGGACGAACAGGGCCTTGACTGGGAGTAAAGACGGAAGGTTATATTTGATGGACCGTGACCAAATGGGCGGCTACAATCCAACAAGCGACCAGGTAGTTCAGGTGATTAACCTTGGAGCCAATGCATTTCTCCATTCTTCCCTGACTTATTACAAGGGCAGTTCAAGTGAATTTGTATACGCATGGTCTGAAAATTCCGCGTTGAAAGCATTTCCCTACAATAGAGCGACCAAGGAGTTTGATTTGATTAATACCAGCAGCAACGGCGTTCAGGGCCCCGTTGGTTATAGCGGAGCAATGCTCTCGGTTTCATCAAACGGTTCGGTCGACTCAACCGCTATTTTATGGACAAGCTATGCAGCCAATGGAGACGCGAACCAATCTGTTCGTCCAGGCATTTTACGCGCTTTCAGTGCCAGCGATGTTACAAAAGAATTGTGGAACTCATCAACAATTCCCAGCGATAGCCCTGGTGCCTATGCTAAATTTAATTGCCCTACGATTGTAAATGGAAAAGTATATCTGGCCACCTTTTCCAATCAACTCGCGGTCTATGGATTAAGCGCTGATTATGTGGATGGAATACAGGAGACACACACGCGTAAGCCGATGATTTATCCAAACGCAGCAAAGGAAGTTATACACATCGTCCAGGGTGAGGAAGCAATGGAATTGATTATCATTTATGATCTCAATGGCAGGATGGTGACCTTTGCAAAACCGGGTACCGACGTTGTGGTAGACATCCCCATCTCCGCCTTTACC
>JBGPGZ010000024.1:0-17898 GCA_041484175.1 Cyclobacteriaceae bacterium
GGTCAGGATTAAAGGATTTACCACCGACAAAAGTCGGGGCAGGCAGGATTTAAATCAGCAACCAACCTACCGATTACCGATCACCGATTACTGATTACCGATTACCGATCACCGATCACTGGGATTCCAGATCCTCCAATTCCCTGTCGAAGTTGCCAGAGAGAATTGGGAATCGACACCAACTCCGGGGATCCACATTCCAGTCATCCAGATGGAATGAGGGCGCAAGGCGTTCGCGCTTCCATTGATTTGCAGACCACAACTTGAAGAATTTTTTAATGTAACCCTTTAACGCTGTCGGATCGGGATAGCCTGTTTTGAGTTGGGCATAAATTTCTGCCGGTGGCTTGCGGTTGAAGATTGCCAACTTTTCGATTTCGACCAGGACGGGATAAGGCATCAGGTCTTTTTCATCAGTTTGAGCCCTCGACAAAGGCCTGAGTTCTGCAGTCGGTTCAAGATCATTGACGGTGTGCAAACAATTATATCCGAGATGTTTTTCCGCCCATTGAAGCCATTGCAGCAAGAACGGTTTGTCAATCCCGGCGATCGGAGCCAGACTGCCGCTGGTATCGCCGTCCATGGTGGCATAACCAACATCACCTTCACTTCGGTTGGACGTGGTGAGCAGGATTGCTTGCTTCACGTTGGCCAACAACCAAATAACGGGTGAGCGGCTTCGGGCCTGAATGTTTTGAAGAGCGATATCATCGCGATCCCAGGTGAGGGGCCTTTCCAACACCTTTTCAACCTTCTCCCGGTAGGATGTTACTTCATCGTCGATCAGCCAGTGATGGAAGCGGGCGCCGATCGATGCGGCCAGGTCGCCGGCAGCCTGTAATGTTGCCTTCGAAGAATTACCGGTTCCCTGATAAGCGCAGGTCAGCAAACTTCTGACCGCAGTCTTTCGGTCGGTAGTCGATTCAATCCCCATCGTCTTGCAAAATTGATCCCACCCCAATTCTTCGCTTGCCCTGCGCACCATTTCGGCTACCAGAATGGCGCAACACGAAGAGTCGGCCCCGCCGCTAAGACTGAGCACAAAACCTTTTGCCTTGCTTTTTCTAAGGTAATCGAACAAGGCTAAAGAAGTGGCCCTGGCGAATTCTTCATTTCTCTCCTTACCGTCCTCAGACAAAATTAAAGGAGTAGCCGAAGGGTTTTCAAAATCGATAACGCACGTCATCAGGTTGAAGTTTTTAAAGGACAACCTTCGGTTGACGGCGATCAGCTTGCCGTTTTGTCCGACAATGATATCGCCATCATAGATCATCCTCCCAGCCTCATTGCCGAGTAAGTTAACGAACATGTAGGCGCAATTGAATTTTGCCGATCCGTCGACAACAACTTGCTGCTCCCGCAATTCGCTTTTGCCCATCGCAAAATGACTTGCGCTTGGATTAAGAATTAAATCTACACCCCGCTGATGCAGGCGATAGCCAGGTCTGTCTTTACGCCAGGCATCCTCGCAGATCTCAAATCCAAACGTAATACCGTGCGCCTCATAGATCAGATCGCCAACCTGGATGATTTCACCGCCGCGATGAATCCCGGTTGTTTCCTGCGGGGGCCAGGCGTCAAACCAGCGTGGTTCATAATGGACACCATCGCGCGCAAGGTTCTGTTTTAGCGTAATGCCAAGTATTTTTTTATTCTGAATGACGCAAACACCGTTATAGGTGATTTCATTTATTCTTACCGGCAATCCAACGCAGACGATGATGTCTTCGCATGCCTCCCGGATGTTCAATAATTCTCCCCACGCTTTTTCGGAAACCCAGTCGCTGAGAAAGAGGTCCTCAGAACCATAACCGGTCACGCTCATTTCAGGAAAGCACAAAATAGCGACTGACTTTGCCCTGGCCGACTTAATAGCGTCGACGATATGAGCGGTGTTGCCGGCCCAGTCGATGGGAGTTTGGTTAACGGTGGCTCCCCCGATTATCAGCTTTTTTACATGTTGAACAGGGGACACAGATGATTATTTTTCTTGGCCAAGTTCTCGTGAGCGGTAACAATCCTTATCGTATTCAGATATTCAGCAATTCGCATGTTTTCTGCGCTGCGTCTTGTTCCGCTTTCTTTTTAGTATAACCATAACCCAGCCCGAAAGGTTGCTCGGCTATAAAGATCTGGGCAGAAAATTCTTTACTGTTCCTGTTCTTCTTCACATTCGTGATTTCAAACCGGATCTCTTTGCCATTGCGCTGAGCCCACTCGATCACTTTGCTTTTGTGATTGGTGTTGGAGTTAATAACCACTTCCAAATCAAAGTAGGGTTGAATGAGTTTATCAATAACGAATTTCTTACAGCGAAGGTAACCCTTGTCCAGGTAGACAGCGCCGACCAGCGCTTCGAGTGTATTTCCCAGAATTACCTGTTGAAGCTGGGTGTTCTTTTGATCAAACTGCACGATGGAACCCACTCCGATTTTGCGCGCCAGGTTGTTGAGTGATTCGCGGTTGACAATCCGGGAACGGATCTCCGTAAGGAAACCCTCGTCCTGGAAAGGGTATTTTTTAAAAAGATAATCGGCAACAGCCGCTCCTAAAATGGCGTCTCCCAAATACTCAAGCCGTTCATTCGATTCACGAAAGCCATTGGTTTCCCTGGCTTTGGAACTATGTCGGGTTGCCAGGTGGTACAGCTCAAGATTGGATGGTGTAAACCCGCCAATGGTACGGATGGCGGTAATGAGCTTCTTGTTTGCTTTAGAATCTGATTTAGATCGTTTGAGTAAGCTCCACACAAGTGAGGTGTTACTTTACTTTTCCGAGAATGATGGAGGCATTGTGACCGCCAAAGCCGAACGTGTTGCTCAGGGCAACCTGCACCTCCCTCTTTTGGGCCTTGTTGAAGGTAAGGTTGAGCTTGGGGTCAAGGCCCTCGTCATCATTAAAATGATTGATGGTCGGAGGCACGACCGACTCATGGATGGCCATGATGCAGGCAATCGCTTCGATGGCGCCTGCGGCACCGAGCAAATGACCCGTCATCGACTTGGTAGAACTGATGTTCATTTTGTAAACGTGTTCTCCAAATACTTTCTGGATCGCCTTGATCTCGCCCAGATCACCCAGGGGGGTCGAAGTTCCGTGGGTGTTGATGTAATCAACGTCGGTGGGCGAGAGGCCGGCCTCCTCGAGCGCGTGCTCCATTACCTTCGTAATGCCAGCACCTTCAGGGTGAGGAGCTGTGATGTGATAGGCATCGGCTGTCAGACCGCCACCCATTATCTCCGCGTAGATTTTTGCGCCGCGGCGCTTGGCGTGTTCATACTCCTCCAGGATCACGGCACCCGCGCCTTCTCCCAAGACGAAACCATCGCGGTCTTTGTCATAGGGTCTGGAGGCAGTTTCAGGAGAATCATTCCTTTCGGAAAGGGCCTTCATGGCGTTAAATCCACCCACGCCTGCCTCACAGACGGCTGCCTCGGAACCGCCGCTGACGATAATGTCTGCTTTTCCCAAACGGATATAGGTAAATGCGTCATAGATGGAATTGGTTGAAGAGGCGCAGGCCGAGACGGTGGCAAAGTTAGGTCCCCTGAATCCGTATTTGATCGAAATATGCCCGGCGCTAAGGTCGGGTATCATTTTCGGGATAAAGAAAGGATTGAATCGAGGCGTACCATCCCCGCGGGCGTACGATTTTACTTCTTCCTGAAAAGTAAGCAACCCGCCGATTCCTGAGCCCCAAATCACACCGACGCGATCAGGGTTTATTTCAGCAAGCGGAAGGTTGGAATCTTTTATTGCTTCATCGGCCACCACCATGGCATACTGGGCGAAGGGATCCAGTTTACGGGCGTCCTTTCGATCCATGAATTTGCCAATATCAAAACCCTTTACCTCGCAGGCGAACTTGGTTTTGAAAAGAGTAGCATCGAATCGGGTGATCGGGGCAGCTCCGGATTTTCCATTCTTTAAACCTTCCCAATATTCCTGCCGGGTATTTCCAATAGGGGTCAGCGCGCCTACACCAGTGATTACTACTCGTTTAAAAGTCATACGAAAGTTTAGTGGCGGCGATGTAGGTTATTTCTTTACGTTCTCTTCGAGGTAAGAAATCGCCTGCCCAACGGTGGCAATGTTCTCGGCCTGGTCGTCCGGGATCGAAATATTGAATTCCTTTTCGAACTCCATGATCAACTCGACGGTGTCCAACGAATCCGCCCCCAGGTCGTTGGTGAAGCTTGCTTCCGGAGTAACTTCAGACTCTTCCACACCTAGTTTGTCGATGATGATCTGTTTTACTTTTTGTGCGATTTCAGACATGTTGTTTAAAGTTTAGATATTCAAAAATCTGTGCAAAGAAAGAGATTTGGCGCAATATTGTCAAACTATTTTGGCGCAAGGCCTTCGACCCCAGATCCATAAAATCCTGTTAATTTGAGTTAATTTTAAGTATTGTTTGGTAATTCAATCCCTAATCCATTGATTCAGTAAGGTATAGCTTACAATTCATACTATTTGCGAAAGCAAAAAGAACTACTGCGATCGCTTTAAAATGAAAAAAAATCGACTTGAAATAGAGTATTCGTATGATTTTGAACTCTTGGGCCTGACCACTTCGGCGAAAAGTTATAAACTGGCATGGGAACTTAACCGGACACTTAACATCCGGTTGGTCAAGAAGGCCGACCTCATTATTCAGACCCGTTTGAATCAAATTACTTACTCCTTTCACGCGCACGAAAGTCCCGTCAATACGTTGCGGCTTTTCAGGAACAAGCCCAACGAAGCCGAGCAATCCAAAAGCCTGCTGGTGCCCGAATACCCTCATGGCGATTTCATTTTGATGATTCAGGGGGAAGAACTCCAAAGCAAGCGATTTCAGGATGCGTTGAAAAATATCCCTTCCATCGAATTGGTTGCTTTTATACCTTTGGACGCTCTAAAATCGAAGGACAACTTTATCTTTTAATCTTCCCATGAAAAAGATCTCTTTTAACAAAACGAAAATTGTAGCCACTGTAGGTCCGGCTTCCAACAACAAGGAAATGCTGCGGGCGCTCGTGCAAGAAGGAGTGGATGTATTCCGATTAAATTTTTCGCACGGCACTCACGAAGACCATCTCAAGGTGATTCATTTTGTACGGGAGATCAATCAGGAGATGGGAACTCAAGTAGCGTTGTTGCAGGATTTGCAAGGTCCGAAAATAAGGGTGAACGACATGAAGCCCGGCGCTGAAATCAAGGCAGGACAGGAATTGATCATTACAACGCGCGACTTGATGGGCAACCATGAAATCGTCAGTACTTCGTACAAGGAACTGCCGCGCGATGTGAAAGTAGACGACATGATCCTGATTGACGATGGTAAGATTGAGTTGAAAGTGACGGAGGTGCGCGATACTGACATTGTAACGCGCGTAATTTATGGCGGCCTCCTGAAACCCAGGAAAGGGATCAACTTACCCTTCTCAAAAGTTTCGGCACCCTCCCTCACCGAAAAAGACCTGGCGGATCTTCATTTTGGATTGAAAAACAAGGTGGATTGGGTGGCCCTTTCGTTTGTGCGCAAAGCGAAAGATATCGAGGCGATCCGCGCCATCATCGATGGGCATAAATCAACCACCCGGATCGTCGCGAAAATTGAAAAACCCGAAGCCCTCGAAAACATTGATGCCATTATTGCCGCCACCGATGCCGTGATGGTGGCCCGCGGCGATCTTGGCGTGGAGATATGGATGGAGGAAGTACCGATGGTGCAGAAGAAACTCGTGGAGAAATGCAACCGGGCAGCAAAGCCCGTTATTGTCGCCACGCAGATGATGGAAAGCATGATTGAAAATCCAAGACCCACCCGCGCCGAAACCAATGATGTTGCCAACGCCGTCATGGATGGGGCCGACGCATTGATGCTGTCGGCGGAAACAGCTGCCGGAAAATACCCGCTGGAAGTAATTCGCAGTATGGTCAGAACGATTGGCTCCGTGGAAAAGCAGGGCGATATCTTTTACAAATTCAGAGACGTTGACGCGAATTCTCCAAATTACATGACCGACAGTTTAATATTGACGGCCTGTAAGCTTGCGAAAGAAGTGAATGCAAAAGCGATCGTGGGGATGACGCAGTTGGGTTACAGCGCGTATAAGGCCGCCTCTCACCGGCCAAACGCCAACATCTTTGCCTTTACCAGCAATCCTGCGATCATCAACACCATGAATTTGGTTTGGGCGTCGCGGGCGTACCTATATGATAAAGCCTCTTCTACCGACGAAACCATTGCAGACGTCGAAGCTCTCCTCAAGCGCGATGGTCATGTCAAATCAGGAGATGTTTTTATTACGCTGGCAAGCATGCCCATTCAGGAACGGGGCCGCGCGAACATGATCAAGGTGAATGTGGTCAAGTGATCAAGTAAATAGTTATTCCTCTTGATTTACGTTCAGATGCCACCAAGGCACCAAGGTATGGTGAAACGAGATGATAATAACACACAGATTAGCACAGAGGTCCCCTCCAATCCGTGATTATCTGTGTAATCTGTGGCAGCCAAATTCACGTTTATAAGAGGTAAGTCTGAATAGTTAGTACAATAAAGGCGACTCATCGTATCAGCGTTTCGGTGTTACCATCAGCACATCCTCGCGGTCGACGACAACGGCTCCGGCCGGGTCCCCTTTTCTCTTGCGTACAAATTTCTTCGGTGTAACGATCACCGGGCAGAGGCTGTCCGTCTTTCGTTTGGAGTGATAGGCGGCGAGCTCGGCGGCCCGCTCAATCACTTGTTTTGGAAAATTTTTTCCAGCCTGGTGTTTGATGAGAACATGCGATCCTGCAACGTCGCGGGCGTGAAGCCAGAGATCTTCCTTAAAAGCATGCTTTAATGTCAAGGTATCATTGTGCGCCGCATTTTTGCCGACCCAAATTCTAAAACCTTTGAATTCGTATTCATGATAGGGGAGGGACTTTTTGACTTCATTGCTTTTTTGATTGAGTCCCTCCGAGTCCATTTTATTTCGCAGGCCCTTCACGTTACTTTCTTTTTTGATTTCGGCGAGTTGGTCAACCAATTTCCTTATTTCAATTTCTTTTGATGCAATGGATTCCCCGAGCTTTTGGATCTCGATTTGCCGGTTCTTTGCTTTTCGATAAAATACTTCTGCGTTCCGTTGAGCGTTCAGGTCCTTGCGAAGCTTGATTTCCACCGGCCGGTCCTGATCATAGAAATTTTCGAGGGTAATCTTTTCCAGGCCTTGCCGGATTTGATGCAGGTTAGCCATGATCAGATCTGCCCAATGCTGATAGTGCTTCTCATCCGTCAATTGAATCAGCTTTTGCCTGTTTTTTTGAAGGTAGTTTTCACTGCCAGCGATCGCCGTTTCGAGCTGCGCTGTGACTGCCGTTTTCTCAATGTCAAATCCCCTGGCAATGCTATACTCCGTATAAAAGGTGGTAATGGCTTTCAGCGGATCTGAAAATGAATGAATGACCTTTCCCGTTGGAAGCAGTGTGAAGTGTAGTTTTCCCCTCTTTTCAACGATATGGAACGCCGGGTCTTCCAATTGTTTTCGCACTGCGGTCAGTAAATGCCATCGCGCTTCCATGTCCGCTTCCTCAAAACCCCGTTCATTCAGGTAGGACCAAATCTCCTTGCCAAACGTAAAGTAATTCTTCTTCAGGCTGTCTTGATGAGCGATGAAAAAGGTCTTGCTCCAATCGATGGTCCGGTCCAATTGTTGAACGTTCACGGTTAGGTCGGCCGTGAGATGGTTCCGGAATATTTCGGTCGGTTTATCATTCTCCACCAGAATCAAGTTGGCGCGATTACCATGCATCTTAAAAAGTAATGAACGATTTTCTTTAAGGGAAATCGAGAAACTCCTTTCATTTTCATATTGCCGGATTCCCGTGATCTCGTTTGAAATAATGGACGGGAACAAATCCACACTGTTTTTCCGCGCGCGGTTGAATCCCTCCGGGAAAGACAGGCAGCAAAAAGCCGATTGCAGGCTCGCCTTGAGAAAGAATGATCTTTTTGAATTATTAAACTCCAGTACAAGTTCCTCTTTATCCTGGCTAAAGCAGGACACAACGGTAGATCCCCTGATCTTCGTTGTCAGCGCGTGGCTGAGTTGTCGTAGAAAGTAATAATTATTGTGCACAATGGTCCTCGGAAAACGAGCTTACAATTGGATTGTCAATCCATCATAGGCCAAAGCTACGCGTTTTGGAAGTTCTTTCTCGACTTCTTTATGCAATCCCAGTCGGTGGCTGATGTGCGTAAAATAAGTTTGCTGTGCTCCGATGCTTTCTGCCATCGCGTTGGCTTCGTCCAGGTTAAAGTGGGAGATATGTTTTTCTTTTTGCAACGCGTTCAGCACCAGCAGTTGTGTACCTTTCAGCCTTTCGAGCGTTTCTCCAGGTATCCCGTTGGCATCCGTGATATAGCTGAAATCCAGGATGCGAAACCCCAGCACCGACATGCGCAGATGGCTGACCGGAAGGGGGATGAAGGTGACACCGGCGGCCTCAAAAGGTGCGTCGCTGATTTCATGGAGTTTCAGTTGAGGTGAACCGGGGTATTTTATCTTTTCAAAGGCGTAGTAGAATTCCACCTTAAGTTGCTCGTGGACTGCCTTTGTCCCATACACAGGCATGTCCTGGTCTTGCTTGAAATTATAGGCGCGTACGTCATCAAGTCCGGCTATGTGGTCTTTGTGACCATGGGTGAGAATGACAGCATCCAGCCGCTGGATTCCTTCGCGCAACATTTGCTGACGAAAGTCGGGACCGGTATCGATGACAAAACTTTTTCCGTCTACCTCCAGATGGACCGACGTCCGCAGCCGCTTGTCACGATAGTCCATCGACCGGCATACCCAGCATTCGCATCCGATGACGGGTACGCCCTGGGAGGTACCGGTGCCAAGAAACGTGACTTTCAAAACGGTTTCTACATTTTTACTTCGGCTTGCGAAAGGTCTTCGAGGAGCTTCAGGCTTTTTTCCGAGAATTTGCTGGTGTCCAGCACAACGATTTTGAGGATATCCAGTAACGCGTTGATTTTGCCTTCGGTGGTAAAGAACTTACTGACAATCATGATCTTCTGTTCCCGAAGAAGGCAGAAGCCGGATTTAAAATTGCCTTTTTCGTAACGCAACATGTAGTCCGACTCGGCAATCAGGTCTTCTAGTTTTGTCAGGAATTGGTTGGTGTATTTGATCATTCGTAGTGGCGAATTTCTTTGGTTGCAAGGTATAAAAAATAGTCCATAGTCAAGGGTCGATTGTTGATCGGGTGTAACTTGCGGATCGTGACTGGCAATAAAAAACTGATCGTTATCGCAGGCCCTACGGCGGTTGGCAAAACGGGAATTGCCGTAAGGCTTGCGCAGCAACTGAACACGGCAATAATTTCGGCCGATTCCCGTCAGGTGTTCAGGGAGTTGGAAATCGGGACTGCAAAACCGGGAAAAGCGGAGTTGGAACTGGCAACTCATTATTTTATCAATTGTAAGTCGATCACTGAAGACTATGATGCGGGTCAATATGCACGCGATGCCCTGATGGTGATTCAGGAACTTTTTGAAAAACAGGATAACGTCATTTTGTGCGGTGGGTCTGGACTGTATATTACAGCAGTTTGCGATGGGTTTGATGAAATGCCGGAGGTACCGGAGGGCATTCGGGACAAGATCATGGCCGAATACAAGGAAAGGGGGTTGAGTTGGCTGCAACGGCAAGTGGAAGAAACCGACCCTGACTATTTTGCGGGCGTCGATCAAAAAAACCCGCACCGCCTGGTCCGCGCGCTGGAACTCAATTATGCAACCGGGAAGCCGTTGGGCGAGTTCAGGCAGCGAAAAAATGTCGAACGTCCCTTTGCCATTGTTAGAATTGGTTTGGAACTGGAACGGGCAGAATTATACCGGCGCATTGACCGGCGTATGGATGCGATGGTGGGAGCCGGACTATTTGAAGAGGCAAAAAAGTTTTACCCGTTAAAAGACCTGCGTGCACTGCAAACTGTCGGGTATCAGGAGATCTTTGGTTATTTCGACGGATTGTATGACCGGGACGAAGCCGTCCGCCTCTTGAAGAGAAACTCCCGGCGATATGCCAAGCGGCAGTTAACCTGGTTCAAAAAAGACAAGGCGATGAAGTGGTTTACGCCGGAACAGTATGAAGCCATGGTGGCCTTTATTTCCCAATCAACCGTTCGATGAACGTCGATGTTATTTATTAGAAGAACTTGCAGTTGCATCTAAAGCTCTATTTTTGTGCTCCATGAAGAAAGTCCTGATCGTCACCTATTACTGGCCGCCCAGTGGCGGGAGCGGCGTGCAGCGATGGCTCAAATTTGTCAAATACTTGCCGCAGTTTGGGTGGACTCCCTATGTTTTGACGCCCTCGAACCCGTCGTTTGCGATTCGCGACGAATCACTCGTGAAGGATGTACCCGATAAAGTGTCTGTGATCAAATTGCCGATCTGGGAGCCTTATGGATTGTTTTTCTGGTTTTCAAAAGTGTTTGGAAAAAAGGAGTTAAAACAAAGTGATTTTATATCGACTGGAAAAAAATCTGCATTTCGCAAGATCAGCGCCTGGATCCGCGGTAATTTTTTTATTCCGGATGCCCGTGTTTTTTGGGTCAAGCCTGCCGTGATCTTTCTAAAAGAGTTTATTAAGAGCAACGACATACAAACCATCATCACAACCGGACCGCCGCACAGCATCCATTTAATTGGACTGCGGCTAAAAAAACGGAGCCCTTCTCTTCGATGGATAGCGGACTTTCGCGACCCCTGGACCGAATGGGACTTGCTGGATACGCTATCCCTCACGGCGCGGGCGTGGAATACACATAGAAAAATGGAACAACAGGTCTTGATGCAAGCGGACAGAGTAATCACCATAGCCCCCTTTCACGCCCGGCGGCTGGAAAGCCTGAGCGGCCGAAAAGTGGAGGTGATCACCAATGGTTTTGATGAGGATGACTTCAGCGAGATCAAAAGAGTAAAGACCTCCAGGTTCACCATACGCCACATCGGAATGGTCGACGAACTTCGCGATCCGCGCCCGGTAATGGAAGTACTGAGTGAACTTTGCGCCGGCGACCCCGAATTTGCAAGTCACCTTAGTGTTGGGTTTATCGGCAATGTCAATTCGGAATTCAAAGACTACGTAACATCAAGGCCTGCCTTGCAGGCGATCACTGTTTTTATCGATCACCTTCCTCACGACCAACTGCTGAAACTGTATGGTGAAACGGATTTGCAACTATTGGTATTGGCTCACACGGCGATTGCACCGGGCAATCTTCCGGGAAAATTTTTTGAATACCTCGCTTCCGGAAACCCCATTCTTGCGCTTGGGCCGGTCAAGGGCGACGCCGGAGAAGTGCTCGGGCAAACAAAGACAGGGGAAATATTTGAGCGGCATGACAAAGAAGGAATTAGGGCATCGATACTCCGGTTCTATGGACGCTGGCAAAGAGGCGAGGTTGACCCGAAAAGCATCTCTTTTTTTACCCGTAAAAACCTGACGGCCCAACTCGTGCGGTTATTGGAATCCTAAGGTCAGCACCCCTTCTCTTTTCTTAAAATTTGTCATGGAGATGAAAATTTTTAGTAACTCGTTAAAAAATCAGTGGCATCGCTAGGCACTATTTTACCTCGTCAAATTTGATCCCCGCTTGATCAGCAAACGGTTCATCAAGAGTTCCATTATCTACACGCTGGCAGGCGCTTTGCCGATGGCCAGCGCGATTATTTTGCTGCCGGTGTATACGCGTTTTTTGTCGGCCGAGGTTTACGGCGCGCTGTCAATCTATCTTGTCTTTTCGCTGTTGATTCAGATCATCGTTACCTACAGTTTTGATGCCTCCCTTTACACCTATTTTCATGAACTGAAGAATGACCCCCGGAAGCTTGCTTCCTTCATCAGTTCAACCTTCATTTTCATTTTGATCATCGGCGCCGGGGTTGGATTCGTCATCACCGTTGGAGGCGAATGGGTCTTTGCAAAAGCATTTGCAGGACAAAAGATCTCGTTTTTCCCGTATGGATTGTTGTCGCTGGTTACCGGCATATTTCAATCCTTGTTCAAGGTGAATAACAGCCTGCTGCAAACGCAGGAAAAAGCGGAGAATTTCTTTTGGTCAAACCTGCTCTCCTTCTCTTTGATCGCCGCCTTTACCGTTGCAGGCCTTTTGCTTTATCCCGATACATTGATTGGCCCGGTGGGCGGTCGGATGCTCGCCGCCCTGATTTCAGGCCTTTGGGTGTTGGTCAGTATTTTTAGTCAATTCGGAATTCAGTATCACTTCAGGTTGCTCCGTTCTTCATTTGACTTTAATAATTCGGTGCTCATCTATCAGTTGCAGCAATGGGTCATCACGTATGCCGACCGCTTTGTCATATTGCTTTTTTTGCCACTTTCAGACGTAGGAATCTATGATTTTGCTGTCAAGTGCCTGCTTGTGATGGAGTTTATTCTCACCGGATTCTGTAACTCCTTTTTGCCCAAGGTGGTGGGCATGATCGTGGCCCAGGAGAAGAAAGGCACCACCATGGAGATTAACCGTTACTACAATGGACTTACGGCTTTGACGATCCTGCTGGTTCCCATATGCATTCTCGGCTTTCCGGTTCTTATTCCCTGGTTGATATCAAAGCCCGTATATTTATTGACCATCCCGCTCTTTCCATTTATTGCGATCACGTATCTTCTGCGCGCGGCCCGGCTGTATTTTGGCATGCCTTATACGGCGACAAAGTACACCAAACCGTTGCCGTTCTATTATTTGGCGATTGCCATAGTGAAAATCGGAAGTCTATTTTTGCTCATTCGCTATTTCGGGATTTATGGCGTGATTGGCGCGACCTGGTTGAGTTATGTGACGGAGATCTGCATATTGTATTTCGGGATCAGGTCAAGGTTTGCGTTTCGCTTTAACGCATTGAAGATTTTGGCGGGGCCCTTGTTGGTTACTTTTCTAATAATTGTGCTGGAGCCCTGGCTGGCAGGACCTTATCCCTTTCTCATACACGGCTTGTACCTGTTATCGACGTTGATGATGCTTGGATGGGTGTACAGGATCGAGATAAAATCCATCGATCTATCAAAGGTATTCGGGTAAGCAACAACCTCAGATTTTGACAGCTATTCTTCCGGTAGAATCAATTCGTTGAAGGAGAAGGTTCAGTTGATTTTCTTTCAGGTATTGATCGGTTGCTTTACGGCACCCCTCCCAATATCCATAGTCATCAATAATGAGTATTCCTTTTTCCACCAGTAATGGATATAAATAGGTGAGTTCATGATACGTCGATTCGTACCAATCGGTGTCTAATCGAAGAAGGGCAATTTTCTCCGGCATTACCTTGGGAATCGTATCTTCGACCTTTCCTTTCACGTACACGATGAGGTCGCCCGGATAATCGATTAGCCTCATGTTCTTTTGAACCTCTTCCAGGGGCGAGTAACACCAGACTGAATCTGCCTGCTCTTTCCTGCTGGTTTTCATCATGTTGCCGGCGTCATTCCCTTTATAGTTCTTGTCTTTTGCGGTCGGTTCCGACATCCCCTCGAATGTATCGTATAAAAATATTTTGCGGTTGCTGATTCCTTCTGCCTGCAATATCTTTGCAATCATCATGGGATTTCCGCCTTTCCAAACGCCGCACTCGACAAAATCACCGACAATATTATTGTTGATCAGCCAATAGACGGACTGATAGAGGGCGTGCATCCGCTCCACCGAGGTCATCGTGAAGGGTTTACATTCGTTATACAGCTTCCAAAAGGATCTATCCAGGTCAGGAAAGTTTTTTTCATCGTTCGAAAGCCTGATGATTTTGTACCCGGCCTTGCGCAAAAGCTTTTGAATCATTTTATAGTTTTAATATTTCCGCGACAAAAGTAGAAAAATTCTTCTCGGCGTTGTAGTTGGTCTCCCAATTGTTAAGTGCATTCATTCGCAAGCGTTGTTTTTGTTCTTCCGGAAGCATAAGCAATGTGCGTACGGCCATTGCGATTCTTTCCGGAGCGTCGGAGTCATCCAGCAATATTCCGGTATCCTGACTGACAATTTCGCTTACCCCTCCGACACTCATCGCTACTACTGGTATTCCAAATGACTGGGCCTCCATGATCGAGACCGGGATACCTTCAGAGGAGCTGGTATTGATAAACAGATCAACGTTATTTTCACAATAGAACTGAAGGAGAGCGCTATTGGAGATGGTCCCCCGGAACGCAGCACGGATATTTTTTTTGGACGATAGGTGACGGCTTGACAGATCTTCTAATTCCTGCCGCAGGGGGCCGTCGCCAAAATGCAGCCATTCGATATTCAAGTCCTCGACCAGCGACAGCGCCTCAATGATCAGGTGGGTGCGTTTGACCCGACTAAGAAAAGAACAGCTGACGATGACCAGCCGGTCGGATTTCCTTCCCGGAGAAGAGACCGGGGGTTTTGTTGTGCCCAGCCGGGAAAGAAACAATTTCTGATGCCAGGACGCCTCCAAACTATTTCTCAAATGATCCAGGCCATGACTGGAAACAACGTAGATGGCATCAAGACGCTGCGCAAGCACTTCTCTGAAAGAGAGGTAGCCGCCGGGCTGGGCGGATTCATAGACGTCAGCGCGATGCGCCCGTGCAATCCGGCGGACGGTGATATCCCCGGGTTTGACAAATACGGAGGCCAGCGCGGAGGAGGTGAGCCAATAAGAATAAATGACAACGCTTCCAGTCAGATGATGAGTCTTTATTGCCTTTCGAACGTGAAATGACAATGCGAGGGCCTTGAACAGATCATGAAAGGCCGTCGCACCTGTTTTCAAATCAAACTTCTTTCCCCTGGAATGGAGATAGCGGATTTCGCCATGCACAATGGCCATTGCCGTTTTGAAATGGCGCATCGCCAAAAATGCCGTCCGTGTCATTTCGGCGAAATCGCTTTTTGGATTAATGCGCTTGTGAACAAACGAAACATCGCTGACCATGTCGCCGCCGGATTGGATGTCGCGTGTAAGGATTACGACCTTGTCAAAAGAACCGACCAGGTATTGGATTTCACTTTCCAGGAAAGCCTCACCTGTCCCATAGGGAAAATGGTTGGTTATCAGGATAAGGTTTCTTGGCGTCACGGTTTTTTATGCGGTCAATCAATGAAAATCAAGGGAATTCAAATTTTCTCGGCGATCATAAAATACCCAAGTGGAAAGGTTTTGCTGGTTTTCGCCGATATTTTTTTCCCAAAGCGGGTTTTCAATAATAATGAACACATTTTCTGGATGACCATGGCGAGATATTTGCCAACGCCTGGAATGAAGTTGGCATTTTTGGCCAGGATATCGGTCAGGATTTCGGGTACACCGCCCATCGGCTTGAGGAGCAGGACCCTGAATCCGGTGGACTGTGCAAAATACGCCAGTGCATATTCGGTGTACCGGAAAAAGTCAAACGGCGCTGCGTGAAGGCAATAATAAAAAGGGACGTTCATAATGAGTTTGCCCCCCGGCGCCAATATCCGTGACATTTCCTTCCATAGTGATTCCGGTTTAGAAAGGTGCTCCAGCACATCCGAGAGAACAATGGTATTGAATTCAGCGTCGACAAACGGAAGCGGGTCATTGAGATTGCATTCACGATCAAGGTGAATATTTTTCTCAATGGCATTCGCCCAATCTACACAAATGCACTCTGAAATATAGTTCTTATAAGCCGCGAACAATGGCACCTTTCCGCAACCCAGGTCAACCAGTCTTCCGTTGACGTGCTGTTTCAAATGGAGATCATAATGAGTGGCCACAATATCAGCCATGAGCCTTGACGAGACTCCGACTTCTTTAATGTCACGGGATCCGATAAGTTTATTTTTTCTTTGGATAAATTTGGAGGGACGCCATTGTTCTGTATTCTTCATGAGAAAGTCAGTTGGGCATTATTTTTTGAACGAGTTCCAGCAATAATTTTTTATTGGTTTCTGCTGTAAGTGCGTGCGCGGCAATTGCCGAATTTGCTTTCATTCGTTTGATGTCATCCATGGTCAATTTATTCAGTTCAATAGCGAGGCTTTCCGCTGCGAAGTCCTTTGATACAATTCCATTGTGATAGGTTTCAACGATGGAGGCCATCTCCGGCGTGGGCCCGATGGCTACCCCGAGCCTGGCCTGGATAAAGTCAAAAAGCTTGTTGGGTAATGTATTGGCGTAATTAAAATTAATGGGGGGCAGGAGAAAGAGCCCAAGGTCGTACCGATTGATCAAGGATACGATTTCATTGCTTTTAACCGGCGGTAAGAAACGGATGCGTGGATCACCATCAGCCAAGGTGCGGAGGAAGCGGATGTAATTTTTCGTCTTCGGAGAGGCGAACTCAGGAACAATCAGCATCAAGTCCAGCGTGAAGCGCTCTTCCAGATGGCGCATCAGTTCTATCATAATTTCTAACTTTCTGGAGATGGTGGCGCCCCCGTGGTGGATCATGCGGACTTGTTTGCCCTCTACAGGGGAGGGGTCGATTTCCGTATACCACGTTGCGTTAGTGATAATCACCGGGTCCGCAGAGAAATGTTTTTGATATTCCCTGGCCAACCCGGCGCCCACCGTTGTCATGGCAGCAACGAGCGGGATGTATTTCCTGCAGAGATAAATATTGAACGGTTGAAAGAAGATTCTCCAGCTTAATTTATCCTCAAAATGGCGGGGAGCATATTCGTGTGCATCGAACAAGATCCTTGTGCGGGGGCCGATTTCAAACGCCAATGGTAGACTTTCAATATCATTGGCAATGATCAGATCAAATTCCTCCTCTGCCAAACGTTTTTTCAGCGGCGCATGACCATGAAGGAGTTTATAGGCGACCCGGTGCATTCGCACAATAAGAAAAAAGGAAAGGATAGCCTTTCTGAAAAATGGTAGCGAGGGTCTTTCGATTTTTATCAGATTTACTTCCGGATCTTCAACTCCGTCAAAAGCGACTGCGGTAACCCGGTATGTATTTTTCAGAAAATCAATTTGGCGGCTCACCCGGGCGTCGTGCTGTAATTTGCTGAATGACAGAACCAGAATACTTCTCATCGGCGCAAATCAGGATTTTGTTTTCAGCATCTTCTTCGGATTGTCTTTCAAAAAGGCTTCCCAGGATTTCGCTCTGTTTTTGGAAGCTCCATTTTGATAGTGATGACAGACCGCCACCGCCACCGCATCGGAGGCGTCGAGCAATTTGGGCAGTTCTTTCATCCTGAGCACTGTCATGAGCATTTTGGCCACCTGTTCTTTGGATGCATTGCCATTGCCGGTTACCGACTGCTTTACTTTCCTTGGCGCATATTCAACAATGGGTATCTGCCGGTACAGCGCAGCAGACATCGCTACACCCTGGGCTCGTCCCAGCTTGAGCATGGACTGGACATTCTTTCCAAAAAAAGGCGCTTCCAGCGCCACTTCATCCGGCGCAAATTCATCGATCAGGCTTAAAACGCGGTCAAAAATCTTCTTGAGTTTCAACTCATGGGTTTCGTACTTTCCCAGATGGATAACCCCCAGCTGCAGGAGCGTGAGTTCATTACCCCGCACCATCACGATTCCATAACCCATCACGTTGGTGCCGGGGTCCAGACCGAGGATAATCTTTTCTTTGACCGGTTTTTTGTCCATTTTGCCTGCGATGCAAGTTAGCCACAAAGCCTGAAATGAACCTATTCTTCATTGTAGTCTTCGCCCTTTATTTCCTTTTGCTGCTCCTGCTCATGGGCGGATGGCAGACATCATTGATCAAAAAACCAGCCTCTTTCTTCAATAAGAAACTTAACTATTTCGACATTACCGTGATCATTCCCTTCCGGAACGAGGAGATGGCCATTGCAAGAACAATCCAGGACCTGACCCAACAAAGCTATCCGGCCGATCACTTCGAAATAATGTTAGTAGATGAC
>JBGPGZ010000025.1:0-17883 GCA_041484175.1 Cyclobacteriaceae bacterium
CACCGATGACACCTACCAGGGGGACATCTATGGCAAAGGAGCGTTCTTCATGCATACGCTCCGGTATGTGACCGGCGATGAGGTCTTTTTTCCTACCCTCAAAAAACTGGCGACCCACTCTCGCTATACATACGACACGCTGACAACGACGGATGACGTAGAGCGGCTTTTTAGCAAGGAATCAAAAAGACCGCTCAAGCCCTTGTTTGATTTCTATCTTCGCACCACGCAAAAACTCGACATTAATGTGAAGCAACTTACGGATACGACGTACACAATCAAATTGAATAATTTCGACGGCCCGTTACCGATCGAGATTACCACTACCGGTAGCACAAGCACAAAGCAGATTGATAAGAAAGGGATTACCGTTGTCAGCCATGCCTGGCCGCTGGTTGATCCGAAGGTTTATTATTTCAAAAGGGTTATCATGGAATGAAGCATGGGGATTTTTTTGATGAGTGACGGTGTGGCATAAGTTGTTGTGCTTCGAGGGCTTGTTGGTGAAGCACCAACAAGGGCATGAGGGCACAAGAAGACCGCAGAGTCCCGAGACGGAGACTCTGTGAAGACAGACGGTCACCCCGCAGTTTCTTGCGGGGGTATAAAGTGATATAGGAATATAAGCGTCGCCGTAAACGCCGGTTTGGGATTGTTTTTTATCTCGAGTTGAATGTCCAGGTGTGCCTTCGTCACCCCCCGCAAGTTAACCAATGATTGCAGGTTGACTCTTAGCCGGACCTCACTGTTCACTTTTACGGCTTGATTGAATTTCAATTTCTCAATCCCGTAGTTGATCAGCATCTTGATGTTGTTGATTTCTACAATCTGGTCCCACAGGTAAGGCACAATCGATAGCGTCAGGTAGCCGTGCGCGATGGTACTCTTAAACGGACTCTCGAGCGCCGCGCGTTTTGCATCGGTATGGATCCACTGGTGATCAAGTGTGGCTTCAGCGAATTGGTTGATTTGTTCTTGCGTGATTTTCAAATAGGATGAGACGCCGAGTTCTTTCGCCACAAATTTTTCGAATTCCTCAAAACTGTTAATGACGACTTTACTCATGCTGACGGGTCATTGATCCCGATGAAGGTAATGTAATTTTTCCTCACAGCGTAATCCCCTTCAATTCGAAATCCAATGGCTGCTGATGGAACCGGAGTGCCAAGTTTTTTATTCGATCGACCTCGATCCTTTTATAGATGACTTCCCGGTTTGCGTCCTTCTGGTAAGGGAGTGCAACCCCCTTCAGGTGGAAGTCGAGTTTGGTAACCTGGCGGATAAACTCAACGCTCACCTGGTAGGTGGCGCTTTTCGGGAAATCCATAAAATATTCTTCATCCTTGAGCGCCATCAGCGAGTGCGGCCTTGCCATCATCTTTTTGTAGGTCACGGTGCCGTCTTCGAGCAACAATTTTTTGTGACTCATCATAAAACCCACGGCACTCAACCCCTTCTGATTTTTGTAGTAGATCACCTTCCAGAACGCCAGCGGGATTTGGATTTGTTGTCCATTGATTGGCTCGATGAAATACGGATCTTTTTCGGAAAGAACCGGCCCCGTAAAGATGGAGATCTTGAGGTTATTGGGTGCCGCTTCCGTTTTGAGAATATATTGTTCCAGGCTGCGCCAGGTGCCCGAGTTAAGCCGCTCGTGCTGCGGAACACAGTTGGTGAAAAAGAATGTGTCCTTGGCAGCCCGGTTGATCTCGGAGCCCTTCCCCCACAGGACCTCCTGAAAAGAGGCCAAATGACCTTCTTCAAAATCATTCGGCCGACCGTGCGATGCTTTGATGGCATCGTAGAGTTCATTGCCCCACTGATAATCGGGAGAAATATTTTTGTCATCCTTCCGGAACGTCCCGGAGCGTTGGATCTTTTTCCAGGTCTGGCCGTCGAGGTTGCTGGCCGAAAAAAAGGCGAATTTTCTTTTTTTGTGTACGACCGTGCTGTAGTGTTCGTAGTGGATCTCATGACCCGTGCCGGTCAGCAGCGGGGCGCGCTCTTTCCGGATGACCGGATGTAAATCCGGCAGGGGGACGACGTGGCCGGGAATAAAGTCTGGCTGATAGGCCATATATTTTTGTGCCATGAAAACCACTGGAAGTTATGAGAAAGTCAGTTTTGACGCAATAGCTGCTTATTGAATTTCCTGTCATTCTTTCGCAAAGCCAGGTTTGAAGGGCATCAATGTAAAAGACCTCCGGGTTTCGCCAGAGGTCTTGTGAAATTAATTGAACCGTCTTTGTTATTACTTGAAGCTCAGCTTCAGGTTGCTTGTCTGCAGCGGATTGTACGGGCTCAGCCCATCCAACCTCAAACCAAGTGCGTCCCATTCGGCTCCGGGGGACACGCCTCCCGAAATGAAACCTGCTTTGCTAAAATACCCGGGAGCGGCCGAATTTGTCAGGTAAGCTGCTAAGGCTTTTGGATCAAGACCTGGCCACACTGCGTTGATCTCATGGGTAAAGACATTCTTGATGGAATAATCCTTTAGCAAGACAGACCGGTCAGATTCATCCAGCGAGCTGGGAGGTAAACCCACTTCGGCTACACCGATGTCCTTGGGATCACTGCCGGATGCTACAAAGGCCCAATTAAATCCTACATTTCCCGAGAATAAGATCGCGTTCGGGTGATTGCTGTTGCCAAACACATCGACAACATCTCCCTTCTTGCCGGCAAACATATGCAGTGAGCCGATGGAATAAGGATTTGAGAGGGGACTCTCCACGGGAAGACCCGCAACACGCACTTCCATTTGCGCATCGTATCCAAGATCTCCGGCTTCACTATAGTCGACCCTGAAGATGGCATTACCGGCACCTGCATTTTTTGTGCGATCACAATTGTATGGTTTGATGATGGCAATTCCTTTGACGGCATTACTGTTGTTCCAGAATACCTGCAATGCTTTGCCACCATCGGTCTGACCTTGTGCTTCGGCGTCGGAAATGGTAAGGGCATAATTCCAGGTCTGACCTTCGAAGCTTACGCTTGATTCCACGACGAGATCTTTTGTTCTGTTGTCGTCGCCGATGTAAGTCATTGACAGCACGCGGTCAATGTGGTATTTTCTGATCCCGCCGATGATTTCTTCGACTACCTTCGAGGCTCCTTCTCCCACGGCGATAAACGTGCCGAGGTTTTTGTAAATATCATTGCCCTTTAAAGTATCACCTTTGGATCTGCCTGATATTCTCCCACCCTTGACAAAATTGGAGTTACTGATGGTGGAGGGAATATCCACGCTGAACGAATGCGGGAGAAGATCCTGCTGCGGCTCAACCTTTTGATTGGTCTCGCAAGAGAACAGAAACACAGAAAGTCCCAGGCCAACAAAGAATAGACTTGGATTGAATCTTAAGGTCTTCATGTTTTTAAAAATTAGTTTTTTGTTTCAGTTTTTGATAGGAAAGGAAGTCTAGAACTGCCCTTCACTATTAAAACACATGAAACACGGCCTACCCTTATGCCTCCATGAATTTTTTAGTAAGGCTAAAAACGCCGAAAAAAGATAGTCAGATTTGAAAATCCAATTTTAGGGCTTTTCCACAATGACTGTCGTATCCGAGACCACAGTTGACACCGCGAAAAAGCCGATAGCGCCTTTGCTGAGGTTTGTGGGCGCGTTCTCACGCTGTACGTCAAATACCCCGCCCCGCCACTCCGTTTCAGAAAGTACCGATCGCAGGAAAGCCTTGTAGGCATCACTTATAGAATATTTCTTTCTAACAATGATCGAATTCAACGGAAAAACAAATTCCTCCTTGTCTGGTTTATATATTTCATTCACGTCGATAGTCTTCAAATCGTAAAAAACGATTTTCCCTTCACACGCGGCCGATGAATTGCAAAAGCCGGTACCCTTCCAGGTAATATCGTGGCCGATGTAGTTGGCGCCACTTCCGGAGTTGTTCAGCGTCAGGCTGTAAAACTGCGGATCGCTGGCCTTTTTGTATTGCAGTGCCTGCAACGGCTCCACTGGCACGGAGCTATCCTGCGCAAAATACTGCTTCCCCTGATACTGAATATTCAACGTGTAGGTCTTTCCGAAGACCGCCTGCATGGGTTCTGTCAAATAGTGCCCTGATTCTGCCGGGGATTCCGTTACCTTATAGCTATTGTTTCCTTCAGTAACGTTGATGATCGCTCCGGTCACCGGAGCGGGCTTCGCGTTGAGCGTGTCGTGGGGGTGAGAAAGGATTATCGCGTGATTAGTTTTTTCATTGGTAAGCACCCCTTCCACCACCAACAAACCGGTGTCTTCCGATTTTAAGGACAAGTCGATCTTCTCTTCGCATCCCATTATCAAGATGGAAATCAGGGCTGCCGGTATGATCCTTCCCGCTGTCATAACCATTTGAAATTATAAGTAAGGGACGGGGTAACCCGGAATAAAAGGAACTGTGATTCTTCGCGATTGCCGTTGAGCAGATTGGACGGAATCTTGAAGGTTCCATCCGTCAATTGGGTTTTGTTGTAATTGACAAACAGCGGATTGGCCCTTCCATAGAGATTGTAAATAGAAAATGTCAAGGTGTGGCGGAATTTCTTTTCAGGATTTTTGTTCAGCTTGAGCGTCGCCGACATATCCATGCGGTGATAATCGGGAAGGCGATCGTTATTTTTTTGACCGTAAACCGGTATTTCCTGGCCATTGTACGCGTAAAAACTGACCGGCGAAGAAAAAGGTGAACCTGTGTAATAATTCCAGTTGACCCCCAGGTTCCATCGCACGCTGATATCATAGGCCAACACGAGGTTCACCTGGTGTGGCCGGTCATAAAATGCATTGAACTCCTTGCCGTCGTTGATATCCTTGAATTTTCTTTTAGCCCTGGAATACGAATATCCCGCCCATCCTCGCAGCCGTCCTTCGTCCTTTTTTACAAGAAATTCCGCGCCATAGGCGGTAGCCATCCCGAAACGCAACTCGCGCTCCACGAGCGGGTTCAGCAAGGTTTCCGCGTGGGGATTGTAGTCGATTTGGTTTGTCATTTTTTTATAAAACATTTCCGCTACCAGGGAAACCCTCGAACGTGGCAAGGAGCGATAATAGCCAAGCGTCACTTGGTTGGCAGCTTCCGGTTTTATGTTGATGCTGCTCGGCAGCCATACTTCCATGGAAGTAAAGGGACTGATGGAGTTGGAGATAAGATGTATGTTTTGAATGTTCCTCGAAAAACCGGCCTTGATCGAGGCCTTTTCGCCAAGGAAATAACTGACAGTCATTCTTGGTTCTGCATTGTAATAGGTTTTATAATTCTGGCCCTTCTTAAAATACAAAGTATCCATGGGGTTTCTGTTCTGATCAAAAACAAATTCAAAGGCTTCTCCTGTGTTGGTCCAGGATGTTAAGCGAAGCCCATAATTCAAACCCCAATGATTGTCAAGCCTTATTTCATGATTTGCATATAAAACCCCTTCGACCGAGTTTCTGACCGAAAGGACAGGAAGTTGGGTGTTGTGGTTGTCTGTTTGAAGATTGCCGGGATTGAAATTGTATCCGTCGAGGCTTGCTCCAAAGGTTAATTCATTTTGGGGTTTGATAAAATACGTAAAATCGGTCTTGAGGTTGAAATTTGAAATGTGCGAATGCCATTTCGTATTCGAGGCCACATCGGTGTACAGGAAATAGTCATAGGCGCTGGCGGAAACTGTTGTATTCAAGAATAAGCAGTCGTTGAATAAATGATTCCAACGGAAAGTGCCGGCCGTATTAGCCCATTGCAATCCGTTGTTGCTGGAGAAATAGTTATCACTACCCGTATAAAGTGAGTAAAATATCCGGTTTGATTTATTTAAGCGGAAATTCACTTTGCCCGTAAAATCAGAAAAGTAAAATTGTTTGACATCAGCATTGTTCTTTTGGAATAGCCACTTGAGCCTGGACATCCTTCCGGAAAGAATAAAAGAACTTGCATTTTTTTTGATCGGCCCTTCGATACCCAATTTGGTGGAGATTAAACCCAGATTGCCCCAGACCTGGAGGTGTTGGTCATTGCCTTTTCTTGTTCTGACGCTTACAACCGAAGACAGCCGCCCGCCGAGGGAAGCAGGCATACTTCCTTTGTAAATGCTGATGTCATTGACTACGTCCGGCAGGATCGTTGAAAAAACGCCGAGCATGTGACTGGGATTGTAAATCGGAGCGTCATCAATAAGAATAAGGTTTTGATCGCGATTTCCACCGCGGACATAATAAAATGTCGATCCGTCCGAATGTAATTTGAACCCGGGTAAAGATTCTAGGGACTTGACGACATCCATTTCCCCAAAGAGAGCCGGACGTTCTTCAACCGCGCCGGACCGGAGGTCGATTTTACCGGTCTGAATTTCCTTCACGGCTTCAGGGAGCAGGCCACTCACGACGATTTCCTTGAGGACGGGTCCTTCCGCGAGTCCAACGTCTTCCGTGATCTTAGCGTTCAAGCTGATTACTTTGGTGGTTGCTGAATAGCCCACAAAAGAGTAGGTGATCTCATATTTCCCCTTCGGGACAGTCAGCGAATAAAAGCCAAAGCCGTTGCTGACGGTGCCGGTTTGAAGTTCTTTAACAAAGATGGTTGCGCCAATAAGCGCCTCACCACTGCCTCCATCCTTGACGTATCCGCTCAGCGTCTGATCCTCCCCGGCCTTTTTGTCACTTCTTTTCTCCGGTTTAAGAATGATCTGGTCTTCGACAAATACATATTTCAAACCGGTCAGCGCCGACAACTCATCCAGAACAGTCGACAGGGGCTTATCCATCGCTTTGTAATTGATCTTTTGCCGTGTAGGGATTTTCCGGGGGTTATAGGAAAAAGGGATACCGCTTTTTTGGGAGATGGCTTCCAACGTTTCTTCCAGCGATAACCCGTTTACATCGAGCGTTATCCTGATATCAGGAATGCTCTTTTGAGCATAACTATTTAGGCACGAAAGTGTAGCCAGGGAAACAAGGCAGGCATTGAAGAGGTTGTTCCCTATTCTTTTAAGGATCAGCATCCCGCCAGTGTAATTTCTATTTGATTGCCGGTGATCCGGTAGGTGAGGTTAAGCGTGGACTTCAGGACATTCAGCACCGCCTCCAGCGATTGATGATCAAATGTCACGGTCACCACGCATGATGCAGGAATATTCGCCGTTATAACGATGTTTGCGTTATAGGCCTTGTTGAGGGCTGCGACAACTGTACGCAGGTCATTTTCAATAAAAATGATTTTCCTGGTCTTCCAGGAAAGAAAATTTCGATCCTCATTCGAAATGCTGATCAACTGCTGCTGTTCTTTGATATAAACGCCCCTCTGACCTGCCGTCAATTTCACTTCCTTGTTTACTGCAGGGGCCGAGAATTTAACAACCCCGGTTTCTACGATCACATCTACGCCCTTCTCGTCATACCCCTGCACATTGAATGAGGTTCCAAGCACTTCGATGTCGACATCATTGACATGAACAATAAATGGGCGGTCTGGATCACGAACGACCTCAAAGAATGCTTCTCCTTTTAAGTTTACCGTTCTGGTCTTTGATCCAAACCGGGTGGAATACCAGAGCTCTGAATTCCTGTTCAATAGGACCTCCGAACCGTCGTTCAACGTGATGCTCAGGGTATTGCCGGTTGTTTGATGGTGAACGCGGCTCCCAAAAATAAAATAATTGATTACAAAGCCGGAAGCAACAAGCAGGGCGAGGGCAGCGGCAACCCTCAGCCATCGGCCGGGGCTTTGATCGGGGATCAGCATGCGGACAGGCGTGTCCGCCGTCGGCTTTTCATTTATTTGATTGACAAAATGGTTCCACTCTTTGTCAATATTGATGTCGGGATCTTGATCGGACCGGTTGGTGTAATAGCGGTTGGACAATTCGAACGCTTTCCGAAGATCCCGGTAGTGGTGTTCATTATCCTGACTTTGAGCAATCCAGGCTGACAATTGTTTCTCCTCTTCGGCCGAAGCCTCACCGGTCAAATGTCGTATGATCAACGCTTGCATTATATCGTTCCGGTCATCGTTCACGTTCGTAATAGCTACTTTTAGAACACGTAATAAGACGTTTACCCTTATCGGCAAACCACAAAAATATCATTTACAGAAATTCACGCAGATGGTCCCGCAGGACACTGAGTGCTTTCGTCATTTGGGCCTCCACCGTTTTAATTGAAATCCCCATTTTCTCCGCCACCTGTGCATATTTCAATCCTTCGCGGCGGTTTAACTCAAAAACCATTCTGCATTTTTCCGGTAAGGAATTGATGGCCGCTTCAATTTCCCTTTCCAGTTCTGCCGCTTCCAGCTCATTATTACTTTCTTGCGCTAATTCCTTCTCCGATACGTTTTCAAACATCACCGTTTTTTTCTTGTCCCGGATGTGATTAAGGCACCGATTGCGCACGGCCGAGTATAAATAACTGCGGTGGTTCACATCCGGCGGAAGAGTCTCCCATTTTTCCCAAACGGCGACGAAAACTTCATGGACCAGGCCCTTGGCCTCATCCAGGTCCTGAACATACTTCATCGAGAAGCTGCACAACGGTTTGAAAAGCTGCCGAAACAGCTGCTCGAATGGTTGAATATTTATGTCCGCCAAGATCTTTTTTTGCTACCTGAACAAATTTAGTCTTTTTTGAGCCCCTGGCTTTGCCACCAAATATCATGATAGCCGGCGCTTATGTTCTGTGATAATAGCTCATCAGGTCAGCTCAGTGCTGAAGCCCGTCTATAGGTCGTTCACGGATAACCCCGGCCTTAAGGCCGGGTTAAAGGTCGGGATGTTGAAAAAGGGCCTTAACCCTGATAAAGTCTTTGGGGGCGAAGATCCCGCCCTGATCCTTGGTACGGACTTTGATCAGATAATCAATGAAGTGCCGATCGAATGGAACAAAGTCGCGTCAATTTGGCGTTCGAAAAATTGATTTTATAGCGGATTACTGCCGAATTGGCGTATTTAATTGTAGGTACAACTATTGCCCTAAAGAGAGAAATTACAGACACGAGGAGGAGTTTATCGGATTATGAAAGCAACATTGAATTTGCCCAAAGAACTAATAACAAGCATTGACGTGATGAATACACTCAACGGCGGTGTGAGCCAACCGTGGGTTAAGCTAAAGCAATATGACTCGCACCGCGAGATTACCATACAGATACCCGGAATATCGTTGGATAAGGTCAGGATGGAGGTCAATAACAATCAGTTGGTAATTTATTATTTCATTGTTTTGAAATCAGAGGAAAGTGAAGTTCCGGTTCCGAGGGTGTTGTACAATAAAGGCCTTCCCTATTTTGTCGATGTTGACAAGATATCCGCAAGCCAGGAAGAACATTCTTTGGTAGTCCGGTTGCCTTTCAACGAACGCGCCGACGGTTATCATCGCGATATATCGATGAGTTAGTTGTGGGCCTGGTACGATCGAACATTGCTTAGAATCTCGTACTTTTATTTATCCATGTGCCTCAAGTTTCTCTACGTAGCACTCACGGTGCTGCGGATGGGCCGCGTGGAACATATCGGGACGGATGTGATTAAAGGCATCTTCGCATGGCTTACCAACGCAGAAATTTTCTAAAGAAATCGTTGCTTGCATCAGCGCTCGGTGCCTTACCCTCTCTTGGATCGAGAGCATGGGGAAATGAGGATACACCTGGATACACTTCGCAACAGGCTGCGAAACGGAAAAAACTGCTATCGCTTTTAGGTGATTTTCCACACCATTCTCCAAAGCCTCCACAGTTGAGGAGAAAAGAACAACACCCCGGCTTTTCGCTCGAGTATCTTGAATTTGATTTTAACGGCCTTGAACCGGTGCCGGGCATCTTGTTGGTGCCGGACGGAGTCGAGGGTAAGGCGCCTTGCATGCTCTACTGCCATGCACACTTTGGAACTTATGAAATCGGTAAAGACGAGTTGCTCAACGGCCGTGCGGTAATGCCCGCCTACGCCCCGGTTTATGCCGGGAAAGGAATTCTTACCCTGGCCATCGACAGCTGGTGTTTTGGCGAGCGCAACCACCTCGTCAACGGTACACTGGGGGAGATGGACACATTTAAGAAAATGCTTTGGGACGGGAGAACGCTTTACGGGATGATGCTTTTTGATGAAATGCGGGCGCTGGACTACTTGCTGTCGAGGCCCGAAGCAGATCCAAAAAGGGTCGGTGTTTTTGGTCTTTCCATGGGTTCCACCAAAGCGTGGTGGATGGCGGCATTGGACACCCGTATCCGTACGTGCCTTGACCTTTGTTGCCTTACTGATTATGATGAGTTGATAAAAGCAAACAACCTGAAGGGTCATGGCATTTACTATTATGTGCCACGTCTTCTTAAAGAGTTTGATACAAAGACAATCAATGAATTGATTGTACCGCGACCGCACTTAAGCCTGAACGGCCGCAAGGACGATCTGACCCCGCCGCAAGGAGTTGAAAAGGTGCGTGACTATCTGCTGCCACTGTATAAAAAATATGGGAAAGAAAGCGATTGCCTTATCGCCCTGTTCGACTGCGCCCACCAGGAACTACCGGAGATGCGTCAGTTGATACTGGATTGGTTGGACACGCACTTGGTTGGTGATCGGTGATCAGTCTTGGGCCTTGGTCATTGGTCATTAGTCCTACTTTGTCATGTTACTGTTTTTAGTTGATTTTCTATTTGACGTTGATATTTTGGGATTTGTTCGCTGAGCCTTTGTATTACTTGATCTATTGAAGAAAGTGAATTGATTGTTGCGTTAACTAGTTCCTGAATGTGGTATGATGTAATTTTTCCGATTGTTGTTTTGAGATGTATTTTTTGCTCCATTAAAAATAGTAGAGCCAGGGAGGATAAAGCGGCATGTCGGTGAAAGCCAGTCCAACTCCGGGTTTGGTAATCTCCCATTCCAACGATATTTTTACCTTCTTCAAAAACCCTTTCTACGAAGGCCCGTTGTGCCTGCGCTTTGGCCATTCTGAGGATAGTAATTTTTTGATTGTTGAAGGAGCCTAAAGAGTATTTAATTTTTCCGTCGGGTTCTTTTCGGACAAGCAAATAAAGTGACATAAAGGAGTTAGAAGGCTCGTGATGAACCCACACTTTTTGCATGTGATACCTGGCTTGTATTGTTCCTTTCGTTCCGTTTCTTACAGTGAGAAATAAAAAATCGTTTTTCGACAAACTATCTACATAGTCCTTGATCAGAACTGATGACTTTGTGGGTCGCTCCTTAACGAATTTTCGTCCTTTGCCTGACTGTTTGGGTATTTTTAATTCCGGTTTGGATAAATAGATGGCCAGTTTCCCCCTGACATCCCCTACAAAGGGTATTTTAACTTTCATCAGTTGCCAAAGGAAATCTAGTTTATAGCCATAAAGAGCGTCAAAAACCACACATTCGATGTCATTGGACAGTGGTTTGAACAATCTTTTGATCATGCGTAAAGCCATCACCGTTTTGCTCTCCTGTTTCTTATTAACTGGAACTCCAGCTTTAGACCTTCTCTCAAAATCTGTCTCCCAATCCTTTGGCATAAATAATTCCATCTCCACAGGACAATAAAAATCCTTTGAACTTAGCGCAGCGGTGACCGCTACTTGCCCATTATCGTTTTTACCTATGCTCCCAATATATTGTTGACCTACGCAGGCTGAGTGTTTACCTTTTTTACGATAACCCACCTCGTCGATGAGAATGTAAATGCGTTGCTTTTGAGATCGAAGTAGTTTTATACATCTGGATAGTATGGCCTTGAACAACTTGGAATACTCCCACGGAGAATCGGTGAGCATGTGATGCAGGTTCTGACCACCCCACTGATCAAGGTTATTTCCCATGAAATAACAGTTAGCCCTTCCCTTGGGACTCTTGAAAAGCCCGTGGACGTAACCTGTTGCCTGATCATGACAATTATGTGTTTGCGATCGGAAAACTTCCGAAAACTCCATCAAGAAGTGAGGGAGCCGTTCAGCGGTTCGGCGAAGAACTACTGAAAAAGAAAAATCATTTTTTTTGGCCGTCCTTTTTGAGGATGGCTATATTTGTTTGCTTTATTACAAGGGTGAAGATAAGCATTCTGAGCCGTCAGGTGCCGATTCTTCACCCATTTTTTTTAACTTGACAAAGTAGGACTAATGACCAATGACTATTTAAGCCTTGCCTTAAAAAATTCAACCGTATTTTTGTACGCATCCTTGTAAGCCGATTCATTAAACTTGCCCAACGGGTTGCTTGGGTTTGCAAAACCGTGGTCGGCGTCATAACTTTTTACGGTCAATTTCTTTCCGGCCGCCATCATATTTTCTTCAAATTTCTTTGTCACATCAGTATTGATCCACGGATCTCTTGTGCCATAAATATCCAGTACATCACAGCTGAGCGTCTTCAATCTTTCTACCTTGTCTTCCGGCATCCCATAGTAGATAACGCACGCCGCTGCCTGCTTGCCGGCCGTCAAGGTCGCTAGCATGGACTGGCCTCCACCAAAACACCATCCCACGGTGCCCACCTTTGCATTTTTTCCAACGTGGGCCAATGCGCCTTTTACAATATTGTCGCCCCGATCCTGCTTGAACTCCTGCATGTATTTTTGAGCTGCCTGAGGTTCTGTTGCCAGATTGCCATCGTACATATCCAACGCGAGCACGTTCACATTACCGAGGTCATTGTACAAATCTTCCGATTGACGTTTAATATTGTCATTGAGACCCCACCATTCCTGGAAAACAAAAATCCAGTTGTTGGTCTTCCTTTTTGCTTCCAGCAAATATCCGTTGGCTTCCTTTCCATCCGGTGTTTTGAATTTGATCATTTTGCCCCCTGCCTGGCTGACGTGCAAATACACGCGGGGTGAAGGGTGTTCACTGTTGAAATCCTTGTTGGAGGCAAACATGGCAAACTTCTCTGTAGAAGAAGTATGACAGATCGCCACGTCATTTTGCGCAAGCGCCCAGGTGGAGGCGCTCAAGAGAATGAATAGTATGCGTAGCTTTTTCATAGTTATGATTTAGATTAATTTTCTTTTAACTGTCCTGAAATGATTCGGTCGAAGGTAACAAAATCAGTGTTGACCGGTTCGAATCCCTTATCGCGCAACAAGACGGCTACCTGGCCGCGATGATAGGTACAATGGTTAACCAAATGGGCCATCAGGTCACGGATGTTTGTCTCATAATAATCCCCCACGTAATTATTATACTTCAGGATCCGGTCAAAGCTTGACTCTTCGTCGATGAGTTCGAGCCAGCACAAGGACGCCTCTTTCGCAATGGACTTCAATTCGGATAGTGAATAGTCGCCCCATAACTGCAATGTACTTTTGGGAAGTCCCTTAATGCGGTTGAACCAAATAAGCTGGGCGCATACAAGGTGCCCAAAAATACGAAGTATCTTTTCATCCCGCACGTCCTGCCCTTCGAGGCAATCGATTACGCGGCGATTGGCCCAGTCGTTGTATTGATAGAGTTTCAAAAAATATTCCTTCATGCTTAGCAAGGTTCAAAATAAAATCATGCTGAAAGGGCTGCTAAAATACAATCTTTCTTTAATACCCATATTTTCTTTTTCATCGAAGAATGGGAAAATGACCAGCCGCGATATTCCAGGGGTGAAGAGACTTAAGAATCGACCGGAGTCATCACCGGCCCCAGCTCGGTTTTCTTCAGAAGGGGCTGGATTTTACAATAGGTTAACGTCCTCCACAGCCATTCAAAAATCCCAAATTGGAAATGACGAAACCACCACTTACTAAAGAGGATTTGTAAAAAGAAGACAACTATACCGATACAAAGGCATACCGATGAACCGATCTCTCCCAATAACCCGAAACCCGGGCCAAAGAAAATAAGGAATCCGGCAAGGGTCTGCATCAGGTAGGTCGTCAACCCCATCCTTCCCAAGGGGTAAAGATGGATCAGGCGCAGCCTCCAATTCGTTTTTTGAAAAAGTACTAAAATTCCAGTGGCGTAGATGGTCGCAAGGGCGGCATTAAAAAGATCAAATACGAGACCACCTACCATCCATTGAACCGCCTGGGATAAGGAAATCCCCATCAGATAAAAGGATCCAAAAAAAGCAACGGAGAAGACCAGGCACCCCAACAAAGACCAAAGCGCGTATTTCATCAGTTTTTTCAAAAAAGGCACGAGGGGTGCGAGATTTTCAAAAACCTTTCTGCGCCCGGCGTACATACCTAACAGGAATAATCCAAGGGTGATATAAATCCTTCCTGAGACAACCTGAAAATCAAATTTCCCCCGGAACTCGTGAAGGTTCGCAATGAGGAGTTCGGCATAGGACCCATGCTTAATCGTTTCATAGTAGGTCTCGGCCGCTTTGTCGTCTGTCGGAAAGAATGGCTGTCCATTCCCTGTCATGCTTAGCGCATCGACTCCGCGGGTGATCACGGAAGGTAAATTCAATGTTAATAGGAGTGCGATGATCAATAATGCCTTGTCGGGAAGACGATAGAAGAGCAATAAGCTCAAACCCAGGGTTGCATAAATCGTGAGAATATCTCCGCGGTAGTGAAGATGATGAAGAAACCCTATGGCAAACAAGATCAGCAATCGCCACGCAAAACGCAGAAAAAAAGCCGGGCTGATATCGCTTTTGGAAAGCTGCAGGTAGAAACTCAACCCAAACAAAAACGAAAAAATCATGAAGAATTTTCCGGTGACAAACAGGCTAACAAAACCAGAAACAATTCCATCCAGCATCCCCTTCTCGGTAAATCCTGAATACTTTTGAGGGTGCATTCCTGCATAATATTGTTCTGTAAAATGGACCAAAATGATGCCGAAAAGTGTAAAGCCTCTTAGCACGTCGATCGATTCGATACGCTCTGATTTTGTCTCGGAAATTTGCTGCATGGCTTACTTAAACGGGCGGTCGCTGACTTGGTTGTAAAGAATCCATCGCTTTCTTAAAGATACAATTCATTCTTGAACCTATTCAGAAGGCATTTACAGTGTGTCAATCCAACGCGTTCGATGCTGAAATAGTACTTTTTAACGCTTACCGAATCGGCGGACGCTTCAAAGAACGATCTGTCACAAAGGTTGGTTTTTTTGTATCTTTCCCTTATGAAAAATTTGCCAGGATTTGCATTCGCGCTTTTTCTTTGTTTGCCCGCGCAGGCCCAGGTCATCGGTAAAATGTTTCCGGATATGGAAACCCAAACGGTTGAAGACAAAAAAATAAATCTTCCCCTGGACGTGAAAGGAAAATTTACGCTGTTGGGTCTGGCCTATTCCAAAAAATCAGAAGACGAATTAAATACCTGGTTTAAGCCAGTGTTTGGAAAGTTCATCCAAAAGGCAGAAGGCCTGTTGGCGGGCATGGGCTACGATGTAAATGTTTATTTCGTGCCTATGTTCACCGGAGTCAACGCGGCCGCCACCGGCATGGCGAAAAAAAAGGCGATCAAGAATGTTGATCCTCAACTCTTGCCTTACATCTTATTTTACAAAGGTGAATTAAAGCCCTACAAGGAAGCACTGGATTTTGAAAGGCGTGATATTCCTTACTTTTTTGTATTGGACCCCCATGGGAAAATCGTATTTGCCACTTCCGGCGCTTACACGGACAAGAAGCTGGATGAAGTGGAATCGGTCATTGAATAAACCATTCGCCTGATACTTGCGTTAAGGGATTTATGAACAATTCTAGTTCCCCCACGCAAAATTTTGCCTGCAAGCTTACCTCTCCAGAACTCGCGCTGCGAAAAACGACGGTGATAGCCGACCTGAGGAAGAATTTTATCAAGAATGAACTGGAGCTCTAACGCTGATACCATGCCGCGCAAGCTCTACTTCCTGCTCCTCGTTCCACTCCTTTCGCATGCACAAGATCCCGACTTCAACTTCACCAATCCAGGTGACTATAACAATTACATCATGAAAGAGGTCACCGCTACGGTGCAAAAGAACTTTGATTACATTTCCTTCAGTGTCCACAGTGAAGAGTACGATCAACTGGAAACCAAACGCAAGGAGGTCGTAGACGAGATTCTCAAAGCAAAGGGAAATATACGGCAGATGCCAGCCCTGGAAGGAGATACCCGTTTGCGTGATGAGGCCGTCCAGGTCCTGGATGAATATAAAAGTGCCTTTGAATTGGATTACAAAAACATCATTGCACTGAAATCAAAAAGCAAAGATTCGTACGGTGCCATGGAGGCTTATTTTGAGGCACAGGATAAGGCAGAAGAGAAAGTGAACAAAGCAACGAAGCAACTGCGAAAAGCCCAGCATGTTTATGCCGAAAAACACGACATGAAAGTCGTGGATAACAAAAGCGATGATTTGTTGGAAGCAAAAATGAAGAAAGTCATGGACGTCAATAATTATTGGCGGTCCATTTTTCTTGATTATTTCAAAGTCTCCAAACAATACGACCGTATGTGGGACGTTCTGCCGCAACAAAAAGCAACCGTCTTGGACCGCGAACGTGTGCAAGCCATAAGAGTGATCGATCTGGTGTTGCCATCGCTGAAAACCAAACCCGCCTTCAATGGTGATACCGAATTTCGAGATCAAACGATCAACATGATAGAATATTTTCATTTGGTCTCGTCCGGTGAATTCCGGCGAATTGTGGAAATCCTGGGTAAAAAATCGCTCGAACAAAAGGATGTAGACGAAGTAAATGGCATCATCAACAAATGCAACTCCGATCATGAGCGTCTTTCCTACAATTGGAATATTGCCTCGCAGGATTTATTTCGAAAGAACGTCGATAAGGAATAATCCGGCATGGTACGCCTTTGATACAAGTGAGATTAATTCCTATATTCATGAATCTAATACGGTTTCGATGGAGTCAAAACCGCCGTCCTTCGCGTTCCTATTTTGTTTATAACGTTCTCTTGGATTTAAATGCATTGGCCCCTTAAATACTGAGCCCGTGAGCGTCCTTCTTCTTCTCTCGCTGGCCCTCGCTCCAGGAGCGGCCATTGCCGTTTATGTCTACCTCAAAGATAAACACGAACGCGAGCCCCTCGGGTTGCTCGTGAGGAGTTTCTTCTTTGGCGTGCTGAGCATCTTCGTCACACTCATCATTAGCAGCGTGATAGACTTGTTTATCAGCATTGATGAAAAAGATCTCACCGAGCAGGCCGTTCATGCCTTTTTTATCGTGGCCTTCGTGGAGGAGTTCAGTAAATTCATTTTTGTAAGGGGCATCCTTTACAACAACAGAAACTTTAATGAACCCTTTGATGGGATCGTCTATTCTGTGATGGTAGGCATGGGCTTTGCCGCTTTTGAAAATGTGCTGTATGTATTTCAAAGTGGTGTTAGCACGGCGATCCTGCGCATGTTTACAGCGGTGCCTGCGCACGCCATGTTTGCGGTCTTAATGGGCTATTATTTGGGAAAGGCCAAGTTTGAGCACAGGAAATCCTATTACGCCATCCATGCATTGGCAATCGCAACGCTATTTCATGGAGCCTACGACTATTGCTTGTTTGTTTCGTTTGTCCCTGGCTTATGGATTGGCGCAGTCTTCTCGCTGGTCCTTGGGATTGTTCTCTCGCGAAAGGCCATCAAAATCCATCAGCTTGCTTCGCCCTTCCGGCCGGTTCCTCCCGAATTACCGGGGGACAAGCAGGAAAATGAGTAGGCTAAAAGCCATCATCTTTTTCATCTTTCTTTTTATCCTTCTTTTTCGCCGCAGAAGTGGCCCCGGTGAGTTCGTAAGGTGCTTCTATGTTATAGTAGGTCATGCGAAAACGGTTGATAAAGGCGAGCGTCTCCTCATCACTGCCTGGAACGAAAACGAGGTCACCTACCTTTGCTTTTGAAGCATTGGTCTTTTTGGCAATGAGTTCATTGAATGCCTGGTTGGCGGACTGAATCAGCAACCGGTTGTCTTCATAGCCAAAGTAGTACCACACCTCTGGTGAGGCTTTGAAAAAAACATGGA
>JBGPGZ010000026.1:0-17861 GCA_041484175.1 Cyclobacteriaceae bacterium
ACCGATCACCGATCACTGATCACCGATTACTGATTACCGATTACTGATCACCGATAACTGATCACCGCTTTTACATTCATCAATGCACACCTCGTGCAGTAGGCCTGATAGGGTAAGGAAAAAAATGGTGCAGCGACTTTGGTCAACAAGTTGCCGGGTTTGGAAAATGTATGGATCTTAAATAAGATCCCCCGCTCATGCTGCTCCAGCGTAAAAAGGGATTCCCCCTTTTCTACATGCCCCTCCAGGGTCTCATAGCTAAATCCCTGTCGGGCAGGTTCATGGATCACCGAATTGATCCGGACCCCTAAAATTATTTTCAATGAAAATACACTGAGGGGAGGCAGGAAGGCCTGCTGAACGATGGTATCCCCGATCTTCATTTTTCTTTTCTCCACGCCCCATTGGGTTTTGAATGTCATGATGTTGGGAGGAAATATTTTATAGTCAAATAGAAAGTCCAGACTGAAAGCTGCCAAATCCTTTGTTGGCTTTATATCAATTGTAGAAATCTTTTCTTTCAGTTCGGGCAGGCTGTATTTCATCACCGGCCTGCCAATCAGCTCTTTCAAATGGACCTCAAAGTTTTTCTCCTGGTTGGTGAGATAGGTGGTCATGTTGGAAAGTTAGGATTCTATGGATCCTGGATGCTGTGGATTCTAATGATTCTATTGATGCTGGATTCTTTGGAATCTGTTGATTCTATTTATTCTTGACTTAGAGCCATAAACTTTAGACGTGAGACCTGAGACTTGAGACTTTAGGCTTGAGACCAATTTCTATAATTTTCTCAAGCTCAATACCATTCCGATCAGTGCAATGACCAGCAGCATACCTTTTGTAACAACAAGCCCAATTATGGAGGCTTGGGCCGGATCTGGTTGGCCCAGGCGTTCAAGCTGACCAAAGGTGCTCAGGAACAATGCTCCTGTCGCCACCCCCCACGCCGCACTCAGGTATTTTTGCCCGTTGACTTCGTCTTTGTGTGTTTTCCAGGCAGCCAGCAGTAGGAATACGCCGAACAGATAATCGTCAAACCAATTTACGAAATATTGTAAATGAGTCAATTGGTTCCAGCGCCGCACTGTTTCTGCTAACGGCAAGAATACTCCGAGTAAGAATGCGAGGTTCTTGGAAACGAATAAGTAGCGGTTCACGATTTCAGTATGGTAGATGCTTCCGTCATTTAATTTCCAGTTCAACAACCGTATCAACCTCATCCATCTTTGATTTTGGCACCTGAATGCTTAAGCCAAAGTCATTCTCCAGGAATTTCAGAGGGCTCTTGTCTGTAAAGAGCTTGGCGGAAACAACTTTCTTTCCAAGCTTTGGCAAGGCGAGCGTCTCGTCTTGCCAGTTGAGGATGTGAACATAAACCTTATTCCCCTTCTGGGTCATGACACCCCACTCGCGGGCGCTCAAAGGTCCGCCTCGCGTTCCATAGATTGTTTCACCATAAGCCCGGGTCCACTCACCCATTTGTTTGAGAAGGGCTATGTGCTCGGGTTGTATTTTTCCGTTGGGCATGGGCCCCACGTTTAATAAAAAATTGGCGCCATATCCTGCTGCCTTCACTACATATTGGATCAAGTCTTTCCTGCTTTTGTTGCTGGCGTCCTGGAGATTAAAACCCCAGCTATTATTGATCGTTTCGCAAGTTTCTTTCGGAAGGTCGCCTACCCTTTGTTCGAGCGAAAAACCGGTGGTATTGTGACCGGGAAGATCTTTTTCAAACATTTGGAAATCCTCTCCTTCATACGGTACCCGATGATGATTGCTTCCTACCAATGCGCCTGGCTGCAGTTGATGTATGAGCGAATAGGTTTTGTTCAGCCTCCAGTCATCATCTTTTTTGTCCCACATGCCATCAAACCAGATGCCAGCGATCTCTCCGTAATTGGTGAGCAGTTCGGTCAATTGAGCATCCATATAGTCGAGGTACTTATTCATGTCGCCTTTTTCTTCGCGCCCGGTCCAACTTCCTCCGGTACGGCCACGCGGAAAATAATCCGGATGATGCCAATCAAGTTGAGAGTGATAAAAAAAGAGTTTGATACCCTGCTTGTGGCATTCATCTGCCAGCATCTTCAGGACGTCTTTTCCGTAGGGGGTGCGTTCAACAATGTCATAGTTTGAAATTTTGGAATCAAACATCGCAAAGCCATCATGGTGCTTGCTGGTAATGGTGATGTACTTCATACCGGCGTCTTTCACCATCTGCACCCACTCAGCCGGATTAAACCCGATAGGATTGAAGAAGGCCGGGATTTTTTCATACGTCCCGATGGGTATATGTTGATTGTTCATAACCCATTCACCGTCGCCGAGTACGCTGTAGACACCCCAGTGTATAAAAAGACCGAATTTGGCATCTTGAAACCACTCCCGTGATTTGAGATTTTCGGGCGTGGGCTGATATTTCTGCTGGGCGTGCACAGTAACAACCAGCGCTGCCAATAGGAAGAAAGGAGACAGTTTTGAGACTTTTTTCATGTGCAACTGGATTTATTAACTTTATCGCCTCCGCCGGTTGTAGAACGGTGTAAGGTGAAATTAACATTTACTCCATGAGATACGAAAGCATCGGTAAAGAACTTTTTGTTGCGAATCGGCAAAAACTGGTCAAAGCACTAAAACCCGGGTCGGTGGCAGTTTTCAATTCCAATGACATCATGCCAAGCAATGCCGATGGCGCGCTGGGTTTCCATCAAAACAATGACTTATTCTATTTAAGTGGCATCGAGCAGGAGGAAAGCATGCTCGTGATTTGCCCAGCTTTCCCCGAAAAGAAATACCGGGAAGTGCTCTTCCTGCGTGAGCCCGACGAGATGATGGAAAAATGGGAGGGTCACAAACTTACCCGGCAGGAGGCCAAGGCCATTTCAGGAATCGAAACAGTAGCCTGGCTTTCGGATTTTCACAAACTCTTTCACCACATGATGGTGATGGGCGGCGTGCGGCATGTATATCTTAATTCAAATGAGCATTATCGCGCCGAAGTGGTGGTGCAAACACGTGATGCGCGCTTCGTTGAATGGTGTAAGTCAACATATCCGCTGCATCAATATGAAAGGGCGGCGCCCATCCTCTCGCAGCTCAGACTTGTAAAGCAGAAACGCGAGCTTGAACTCTTACAGAAAGCGTGCGATATCACGGACAGCGGTTTTCGCAGGGTGCTGAAATTTACCAAACCGGGCGTTGCGGAATATGAGATCGAAGCAGAATATATCCACGAATTTATCCGGCTCGGTTCGAGAGGTTTTGCCTACAACCCCATCATCGCTTCCGGGGCTAATTCGATCATCCTCCACTATGTCCAGAACAACCAGCTGTGCAAGAAAGGTGATATTCTTTTGCTGGATGTAGCCGCAGAGTATGCCAACTACAATGCGGATTTAACCCGGACTATTCCTGTAAGCGGGCGGTTTTCCCGGCGACAGAAAGACGTTTACAATGCCGTACTCCAAATCCATCGGGCGGCCATAAAAATGCTCAGGCCCGGCGTGGTCTATTTCGATTTTCAAAAGGAGATCGAAAAACTAATGGAAGGCGAGCTATTAAGATTAAAGCTGATCGACAAGACCGACCTCAAAAATCAGAAACAGGAGAGCCCATCTTTCCGGAAATACTTTTACCATGGCACTTCGCACATGCTGGGACTCGACGTTCACGATGTTGGCAACATGCATGACAAGGTTCAGCCAGGTTCGGTCTGGACTATTGAACCCGGCATCTACATCAAAGAGGAGGGTTTTGGCATTCGACTTGAGAATAACATCGTGATCAGGAAAGACAAAAACTTTGACCTGATGAGTAACATTCCGATTGAGGCCGAGGAAATTGAAGAGCTGATGAATTAACCTGCTCACAGTGCTTTCTTGATCGTGATGCTTGGAATATTCACTGCAAAGTATCCTGACAATCGGACTTATGTTTTTCAGATAATAACTCATCAGGCAAGTTCAGGGCTGAAGCCCATCTTCGATCGTTCACGAATAACCCCGGCCTTAAGGCCGGGGTTTAAAGTAAGGATGTTGACTGGGGCTTTAGCCCAGATAAAAGACTCAGAGGGAAGTAAACATGGCAACCATGCCTAAAAAAATCGCGGCTAGTGTATTCCTGGTGGTCATCTTCCTTGTTGCCAATGCCCACGAATTTTGGCTCGAACCCCAGAGGTTCCAATATCAGGTCGGCGAGGAGATGAAGGTCGATTTCATGGTCGGCGAAAATTTCACGGGTGAATTTTGGGATTTGAAGCGCCATCGCGTGGAATCCTTGCGGCTTTATTCTATATCCGGTCAAATCAATCTGCTGGAAAAAGTTACGAAAACAGTGGGCAGCAATCTCCGATTCAAATTGGAAAAGGTGGGAACACACATGCTCGTCATGCAAAGCAACACCGCGTACATCGAACTGGAAGCGGAGAAATTCAATGCCTACCTTAAGGAAGATGGCCTGGATTACATCGCTGATGCGCGAAAAAAGACAAATACCACAGACAAGCCCTCCAGGGAGAACTATACCCGCTATGCCAAGCTGCTGGTGCAGACCGGAAACAAGACAGATGAAACATTCAAGCAGAAAGCCGGACTTCGCCTGGAAATTGTCCCCGATAAGAATCCGTACGTTCTTAAATCCGGAGATTATTTGCAATGCCTGATTATGTTTGAAGGCAAACCCAGCCCCCATACGTTGGTGAAGGTATGGAGCCGGTTAAACCGCACGACTTTTTTGCAAAATATCTATACCGAAAACGACGGGATGATCAAATTCCCGATCAGCACTTCCGGCGTGTGGATGGTGAGTACGGTAAAGATGATACCCTCTGAAAGTGCGGAGGCCGACTGGCACAGCCTGTGGGGGAGTCTGGTCTTTGGAATTCGGTAATATAAAATAATCATCCCGATCTTACTTAAATCAGGTTAACATGGATTCAATCAATTCGAACAAAGCCCCCGAACCCGTAGGTCCCTATCCGCACGCACGGCGCGTTGGCAATTTACTTTTTCTCTCAGGGGTTGGGCCCCGGAAACGCGGATCAAAGGAAATACCAGGCGTTCAATTGGATGCGGACAAGAATATCATTTCTTACGACATGGCAGAACAATGCCATTCCGTTTTTCAAAATGTACGCTATATCCTGGAAGCGTCGGGGTCGCGATGGGAAAATCTGGTCGACGTGACGGTATTTCTCACCCACATGAAAAAGGATTTTGCCGTCTTTAACAAGATCTATGCTGAGTATTTTAAGGAAAATCAACCGTCCCGGACAACGGTAGAGGTGAACGCGCTGCCGACTCCGATTGCCATTGAGTTAAAATGCATAGCGATCGTCGATTAAGAAGACGGATTCTTGATTCTGGCCTGGCGACCTACACCGAGAAGCTTTCGCCACAGCCACACGTGCGAGAAGCGTTCGGGTTGATAAACTGAAATCCTTTCCCGTTCAATCCGTCGGAAAAGTCCAAGGTCGTTCCAATCAGGTAAAGCAGGCTCTTCTTATCCACCAGGATCTTGATCCCCTTATCTTCAAACACCTGGTCGGCCGGGTTGATCTTATCGTCAAACCCCAAATCGTACATCAACCCAGAGCAGCCCCCACCCTTGACGGAAACGCGGATATTATGATCTTCCGTCCTGCCCTCTTCATTGCGTAAACTTGAAATCCGCTCTTTTGCCTTGTCTGTAACACTAATCATTTTTCTTTGCAAATTAACTTCAACACCTCAACCCCCGCAAGAAACTGCGGGGTGACCGTAAAAACCTCAACACTTTAACACTTTCATGACACCGGATTCAATACAACACTAAAAACAGTAATCGTGTTCCTGTCGCGGCCATAATATAATTTTTCCAGCGCATCCAAAATATTGCTGGCCCTGAAATAAGAAGTATGCAGTTCAGCATTGCCCTTCGCCACCCACTGGATCGTGTAGGAGTTTTCCTTCTCTTTGAAATTCTGGACATAACCCCACATCTTCTTCAGCGCATCCACCTTGTCCGAACCCTTTTCGGAATGAAACAGAAACGACTGGTTGTGGCGAGGGTTGATGGTGATCAGGTCCAACTTGGTCTTCCCCTCCAGGTTGCTGTATTCAAAAATGAGATCGCTGGTGCGCAGACCGAGGTAATCCTTGATCTGCTGCTGGATGCGGGCTGCTTCTACGTGGGTATCGCTGATGGTTTCAGTCATTCCTTTTGCCATTTTCAGTCTCAAACCTTCGGAATCCTTTAAAAGTTTCTACAATTTCATACAAAATTAACAAAAGCTATCAAATCAAACGGTATGGACAAATTGGAGCACATTGGAATTGCCGTGAAAGACCTTGCTAAATCGAACAAATTGTTTGCCAAACTGCTTGGCCGCGAACACTATAAAATCGAGGAAGTTGCATCTGAAGGCGTGCTTACTTCATTTTTTGATTTGGGCGGTGTGAAAATAGAACTACTGGCTGCCACCGGCCCGGATTCCCCCATTGCGAAGTTTCTGGAGAAACGGGGGGAAGGTATACACCACCTGGCGTTTGAAGTAAGGGATATCCGAAAGAGCATGAAGGAGTTACCTCAACGCGATTTTACCCTCCTCCAGCAAGACCCTAAACCGGGGGCCGACAACAAAATGATTTGTTTCCTGCACCCGAAGTCTACCAATGGTGTACTCGTGGAACTATGCCAGTCCCAATAACACGCCTCAAAGGTGAGTCCCGCTTCAGCGGGACGGGGCGAAGCCAGGCTAAAAACTCTTCTTCGGGTGGTCATTCTTTCCGTACTGGATGTCGTTATAGAAGCGCAGCTTCTTTTTGCCGACACTCGTTTTGTAGTACGGTTTGGGTCCGCAGGCGCCAAAAATGATTGAAATAAGGACAAGAATAACAGCGATCTTCTTCATACACACTTGATTGTCTGCGCATAGATACCCAACCAGGGGGCAAACAAAACGCTAATCGGGATAAGTCTTATTTTTGCCAGACTAACCCACCAAAAATGCCGGTGAATGACCGGTTACACGATGACAGAAAACCGATTGGAAATATCCCAAATCGGGGAATTTGCCCTGATTGACAAGATCAAAGCGGGATTTGACTTGCGCAATAGATCTTCCATAAAAGGAATTGGCGATGACGCCGCCGTCATTGAAGCCGGTGAAAATCTCATGCTTCTCTCTACCGACTTGCTCCTCGAAGGCATTCACTTTGACCTTTCTTATATGCCCTTGCAGCATTTGGGTTACAAGGCTGTGGCGGTGAATGTATCCGATATAGCCGCTATGAATGGAAAGCCTGAACAAATTGTCATCGGTCTCGGACTGAGTAACCGATTTGCGGTCGAAGCGGTGGAGCTGTTATACCAGGGCATCCGTACGGCATGTGAAAATTACAACGTCGATTTGGTGGGGGGTGATACGACGGCATCCGCTTCAGGGCTCATCATTTCCGTGAGCATATTGGGAAGAGTGCCGAAGGAGCAAATAGCCTATCGGAGTGGTGCCCAGCTGAGCGACATTGTTTGCGTTACCGGTGATTTGGGTGCTGCCTTCATGGGCCTTCAGGTATTGGAACGGGAGAAACAAGTTTATTTAACCAATCCAGCAATGCAACCGGACCTGGAAAAGTATGAGTACCTCATAAGCCGGCAACTAAAGCCGGAGGCCCGCATGGACATCATCCATGAGCTTGCGGAACTGCAGATTGTACCGAGTTCCATGATTGACGTTAGCGACGGATTGGCCTCCGAGGTACTGCATCTTAGTCGTAGTTCCAGGATCGGGATAAAACTTTTTGAAGACAAAATTCCCATTGACAATCTAGCGTACGACACCGCTCTCGAATTCAACCTTGACCCCATCATCATCGCACTCAATGGCGGAGAGGATTATGAATTGCTCTTTACCATCAAGCAAGCCGATTTTGAAAAAGTAAAAAAACATCCTGACATCCATTTTATCGGCCACACGCATAAAAATGTCGATCAGAATATCATGATCTCAAAACAGGGTAATGAAATACCGATCCAGGCACAGGGGTGGGAGCATTTTAAGGAGTAAGAAAAGCAAAGGTACGAGGTAGGAGGTACGAGGTAAGATGGTCAAGGCGAATTCTTTGCGCGAACAATTCTTAGCCGCAGAAGAATTAACAAAATCTGTAACTTAGTCTTCGGGATACGGAATAAAGACGAAGCTGGTAAAGTCCAGGTCCACCACAAATAGGCAGCAAAACTCGTCCGGATCTTTGTAAGTGCTAGTGAAATTTTCTTCCTTATCTTTTGCAACCAGTTCCCGTTGGACAAATTCATCCAGAAACGAAGCATAGTAATTCCATGCCATTCCAAGTTCATTTTTACCGATCAGGAGTTGACCTATCGGCAACGGCTCTTTGGAGATGGAGAAAATCGGATAGGCAAACCCGGCAGTCCGGAGTTGATAGGACGCTTCTTTGAGCACATCGGCCACTTTCACAAAATCCGCTGAAATGGTGCCAAGGTATTTGCCATTCAATTCCGGGTCATTAAACATAGTAAGCTTTGATTCGACCGCTAAAATAACAATCGGATGTGATTAATGAAGTAAATCTCCGTTTACCAAAATCTTTGATTGGACCTCGTTTTCTTGATCGCGAATCCGTTTAACGCATTAAACCAAATCCATGACCTCATGAAAGATGCTGCCCTCAAAATCAATCGTGCCGACTTCCTTCAGAAATCGCTCGTTGGGACGGCCGGCCTTCTGCTTCCTGCTACCCTGATGGGCAGGGCTCCGCAACAAGAACGACCGGCGCCCATCAAACTTGAAATTGTAAAGGAATATGTGACCGTTGCGCATGGAAAGTTTGACCGCCTAAAGGAAATGCTCGAAAATGATCACCTTCTGCTGCATGTATCGAATGACTGGGGCGGGGGCGATTATGAGTCCGCCATTGAAGCGGCAGGGCATATGGGTAATAAGGAGATTGCCGCCTATTTGCTGGGCAAGGGTGCCCGCTATAATATTTATCTCGCTTGCATGCTGGGCCACCTGGATATTGTAAAGCAGGTGCTGACCATGAGCCCGCAACTGTTAAACTCCAAAGGTCCCCATGGGTTGACCATGCTTCATCACGCTCAGAAGGGAGGCGAAGAGTCAAAAGCCGTGGTTGACTTCCTGGTTTCGTTGGGAGCGAAAGAAACGAAAATTGATTTTTACGCCCGGACCTGATCAGGATCAGGATGGTCAGGATGTAGGGATTATCAGGATGGTCAGGATCAACTACCGATTACTGATTACACCGATTACCGATCACCGATTACCGATCACCGATCACCGATTACCGATCACCGGATATTCCCTTATCCACTGCACGGCCCAGGAGTGCAACTCGGGAAAGAACGATTCAAATTCAGATTGAAAGGCATCATAGGAAAGCTTCAGGTCCACAATGGCTTCATTCATTTTGGATTCATAGGTGGTGCGCCTCGACATCCCCGAAAGGGCGCGTTCAATCCCTTCCAACCCGGCATAATTCACCAACCAGTTGCCCTGGGCCATGAAGGGCAACACATGCTTCACTTCGTCCGGTACAATGGCAATGTGCTGTTGGATCAACTTGTAGGTATGTTGGGCGTAATCGGGCAGCAGCTCATCAGAATATTTATTCCAATTTCGCGCAAGAAAATGGTCGTAGAAAATGTCTACAATAACACCCGCGTAATGATGGTATTTGGGCCGGAGCCTGTTCTTGCTTTGTTTCACGACCAGATGCAGGTCGGTAAATTGGTCAATTGCGCGATGAAGCTCTATCCCTTTGGCAATTTCAGGCTCGTACCGTTCCCGCAGGTTCCGGCCCTTAACAAAATCGCCAATGAAATTTCCCACCATGATCTTGGGTTCATTGCCGGAAAGGTAGAGGTGGGCGAGGAAATTCATTGGCTTTATTGATCGTTCAACTATAAAGAAAGCTGCCGGATGACGCTTAACGATCAAGGTTGTAAGGTAATAGATTAACTTTTCATTTTTGTAGGAAAGAAATTGCTGATTTTTGATCTTTCAATTTCAAAAGAGAATGCTATGACCAAGCTTCCACAATTAAAACTGTTGATCAACCTTGCCCGTATTGACGGCGAAGTGGCCGAAAAGGAACAACATTACATCACCAACATTGGCGTTGCCAATGGGATTTCCGGAAATGATATTCAACCCTTATTCAATCAAAACCACGACCTAATTGTGCCTGATGACTTGAGTGCGGATCAACGGTTCAATTATATTTTTAGTTTGGTGCAATTGATGAAAATTGATGAGCGCCTGTACAAAGAAGAAATCAAATACTGCTCGGAGGTGAGTGCGAAGCTGGGATATGACCGGCAGGTGATGTTTGAACTAATGCTCAATGTGAAAAGTGCGGCCATGCAGCCCAATGAAATAGAAGCTTTAAAAAAGCTTACTGCCAAATATCTGAAAGGTCATTGATCGTTTGCGGAAATTAGGCTATCATTAGCCACCCTAACCAAAACTCACCGATGAAGAAGATCTGTCTTTTGTCTCTGCTGTTGCTAACCCTATTGCCCGCTTCAGCACAGGTGCAGAAATCGACCCCACCCGGCACCGCGCCGATGTTGTCATATGGAGCGCCGATCACACTGAGCCAGGCGGAAAAAGTGATGGCCGCTGCCATGCAGGAGGCGTCCGGCAACGGGTGGACGATGGCTGTTGCCATTGTCGACACGGGGGGCAACCTGGTAGCGTTTCAAAAAATGGATAACACGCAGATCGGCTCGATTGATGTGGCCATCGGCAAAGCAAAAACGGCCAATAATTTCAAGCGACCTTCCAAAGCATTCGAAGATGCTGTTGCGAATGGAGGGGTGGGACTCAGGGTTCTTTCATTGCCCGGCGTCCTGCCATTGGAAGGAGGCGAACTTATCCTGGTTCAGGGTAAAATCATTGGCGCAATTGGCGTATCCGGAATGCAATCCACGCAGGACGCTCAAGTAGCCCGCGCCGGTGTCAATGCATTGAATTAATCTTGCAAATAAACTAATCGGCTAATCATACGTTCATGAATTCCATCCTGAAGTTATTAGTAATTCTTGTGTTTTCAATGTTTGCAATAGTGGGTTACTCCCAGCGCACTCTTATCCATTGCGGCACCCTCATTGACGGAAAGAATAAAGAAGCCCTTTCTCAAATGACAATTGTAGTCGATGGAAACAAAATTGTATCCCTTGACAAAGGTTTTACCAAGCCGGCTAAGGAAGAGAAAGTGATCGATCTTAGCAAGAAGACGGTGATGCCTGGTCTCATCGACATGCATGTCCACCTGGAAAGCGAAACGAGCAAAGATCAATTGATAAAGCGCTTTACGCTCAACGAGGCGGACATTGCTTTTCAATCCGCGGTGTACGCAAAGCGCACGTTAATGGCGGGCTTTACCACGGTACGCGATTGTGGCGGCAGTGGAGTGAATATTTCGCTGCGAAACGCCATCAACCAGGGGATCGTTGTTGGCCCCAGGGTCTTCACGGCAGGGAAAAGTATTGCCACGACCGGAGGCCACGCCGATCCTACCAACGGTTCGCGAAAAGACCTCATGGGAGACCCAGGCCCGAAAGAGGGAGTGATCAACGGCCCCGAGGATGCGCGTAAAGCAGTTCGACAACGCTATAAGGATGGATCTGATTTCATAAAAATAACCGCCACCGGGGGAGTTCTTAGTGTTGCCAAGGATGGCAGCGGGCCACAATTCACGCAGGAAGAAGTTAATGCCATTGTTGAGGCGGCAAAAGACTATGGTATGATAACCGCTGCGCATGCCCACGGCGCCGAGGGAATGAAACGGGCCGTGCTGGCAGGTATCACTACCATCGAACACGGTACGCTCATGACGGAAGAAGTGATGGACCTGATGATTAAAATGGGAACGTATCACGTGCCAACCATCATTGCCGGAAAATCGGCAGCCGAGTACGCCAAGATTCCTGGATACTATCATCCCTTGGTCGTTCCGAAGGCCATCGCGATTGGTTCCAGGATCCAGGAGAATTTCGGTAAGTCCTACCGGCGAGGGGTAAAGATTGCCTTTGGAACCGATGCCGGCGTTTTTCCGCACGGTGAAAATGCAAGAGAATTTGGCTACATGGTTGAGAGTGGCATGCCGGCAATAGAGGCGTTACTTTCGGCTATGCAGATCAACGCCAATATCCTCGGCATGGGGGATAAAATTGGCTCCATAGAAGGTGGGAAATTAGCGGATATCGTTGCCGTGAATGAGAATCCCGTAACCAATATCAAGGCGATGGAGAAAGTCAGTTTTGTGATGAAGGATGGAGTGGTTTATAAGAATGAATGACGACTGGATTGCTCCGGAAGATAGGGTAATTGGGGATTCAGGCTCTTTACAAAATTGCCGGCACCGTTGACCTTCGATAAACCTCTGAAAATCCCTACCTTTGCCGCTTGTTAAAATCGAGTTGAATGTTGGGAATGGAAAACATCCGCAATTTTTGCATCATCGCGCACATTGACCATGGCAAAAGCACACTGGCTGACAGGCTTTTGGAAATCACGGGGACCCTCACGGACCGCCAAATGCACGCGCAGGTGCTTGACAATATGGATTTGGAGAGGGAAAAGGGCATTACGATAAAATCCCACGCCATTCAAATGAATTATACACTTGATGGACGGGAATACATCCTGAATCTGATCGATACCCCCGGGCACGTGGATTTTTCGTACGAGGTCTCCCGCTCGATTGCGGCATGCGAAGGGGCTTTATTGATCGTTGATGCGGCCCAGGGCATTCAGGCCCAAACGATTTCTAACCTTTACCTTGCGCTGGATCATAATCTTGAAATTATCCCTGTTCTGAACAAAATCGATTTAGCCGCGGCCAGGCCGGAGGAAGTAACTGATCAGATTGTTGATTTGATTGGTTGCAAGCGCGAAGCCATCATCCGGGCCAGCGCCAAAGAGGGCATTGGCATCGAGGATATATTAAGAGCGGTTGTGAGCCGTGTGCCGGCCCCCAAGGGCGATCCGAAAGCGCCGTTGCAGGCGATGATCTTTGATTCTGTTTTTAATTCGTTTCGTGGTATTGAAGTGTACTTCCGAGTTTTCAATGGCACGATCAAGAAAAATGACCTGGTCATGTTTGTGAATGCGGGCACACACTATGGCGCGGATGAAATTGGCGTGTTAAAACTTGACAAGATTCCATGCAATGAAATCAGTGCCGGCAATGTGGGCTACCTGATCTCGGGCATTAAGGTGGCGAAGGAAGTGAAGGTGGGGGATACCATCACCTTGGTGGAAAATCCCGGCGAGGCGGTGAAAGGCTTTGAGAATGTAAAGCCCATGGTTTTTGCCGGAATTTATCCGGTGGACACTTCTGAGTTTGAGGAATTGCGGGCGTCCATGGAAAAACTGCAACTGAACGATGCCTCCCTGGTTTGGGAACCGGAAACATCCGCGGCATTGGGTTTTGGATTTCGCTGTGGATTTCTCGGAATGCTTCATATGGAAATCGTCCAGGAACGTCTCGAGCGCGAATTTGATATGACCGTCATCACCACGGTACCTTCCGTGGAGTTTCACGCAAAACTTACAAACGGTTCAGTCATTGAGATCAATGCTCCTTCCGAAATGCCGGACCCGACGACGATGGAATACATCGAAGAACCCTTCATAGCGGCACAGATTATTTCCAAGTCTGAATTCATCGGCGCTATCATTGGGCTGTGCATGGACAAACGCGGCATTATTAAGAATCAAATTTACCTGACATCGGATCGGGTGGAATTAACTTTCGAAATGCCTTTGTCGGAAATCGTATTTGATTTTTTTGACAAACTCAAAACGATTTCTCGTGGCTATGCCTCACTGGATTATCATTTGATCGGGTTTCGCGAGGCGGATATGGTAAAACTGGACGTGATGCTCAATGGAGACCGTGTAGATGCGCTTTCGGCGATTGTTCACCGGAGCAAATCCTATGAATGGGGCAAAAAACTTTGTGAGAAGTTGAAGGAACTCATTCCTCGTCATATGTTTGAAGTGGCAATCCAGGCGTCGATCGGCCAAAAAATAATTGCCCGCGAAACCGTGAAAGCCATGCGTAAGAATGTATTGGCCAAGTGTTATGGTGGCGATATTTCACGGAAGCGTAAGTTGCTGGAAAAGCAAAAGAAAGGGAAAAAGCGCATGCGCCAGGTTGGCAACGTGGAGATACCCCAGGAAGCATTTATGGCCGTGTTGAAGATTGAGTAATGAACAACATGATCAACAGACATAACCCGCCAATGTAATGCCCGAAATTTTACAAAAAACATATACCCTGATTGACGGCCGCAAAGTTTCCACTGAAATCAAGCAGGAGATTGCGCAGAAAGTGGCCGAACGGAAATTGCTTAATAAAAAGATTCCTCACCTGGCCATCATTCTCGTGGGCGACGATGGCGCCAGCCAAACCTATGTCGATCACAAAGTAAAGGCCTGCAAGGAAGTGGGGTTTCATTACACGATGATGCGTTTTGCCGACACGATCAGCGAAGAAAAGCTGATGAAACATATTGACCATGTCAATAAAGATGACGATGTCGATGGTTTCATTGTTCAGCTTCCGCTTCCGCCTCACATCTCCGTTGAGAAAATCACGGAAAAGATCCGTTCGGATAAAGATGTTGATGGATTTACCAATCACAATTTCGGGAGTATTATTTCAAGAAGTCCATTGCTGTTGCCCGCTACGCCTTTTGGTATCATGGAGCTTTTGAGGCGTTATGGTATTCAGACCGAAGGCAAGAATTGCGTGATCGTTGGCGCAAGCCGCATTGCCGGGGCACCCCTCAGCATGATGCTCGTGGAGCAAGGCCACGCAACGGTGACCGTATGTCACAAATACACGGTTGATCTCAAAAGCTTTACGACCAAAGCCGACATTCTCATCGTGGCGGTTGGCAAGCCTGGGTTAATTACCGCGGATATGGTAAAAGAGGGGGCTGTCGTCGTTGATGTTGGAATAACACGCGTTGAAAGCCCTGAATACCCAAAAGGTTTTGCATTAAAGGGCGATGTTGACTTTGCGTCCGTTGCACCAAAGTGTTCATTTATTACCCCGGTTCCAGGCGGCGTTGGGCCAATGACCATTGCATCCTTGCTGCTTAACACGCTGCGTGCCACTGAAAACAGAAACCCCTAGCGGTGGAAGTCAAGGAAAAAATCCGTTCACAAACGCTTCCCTTGATGGAGGACTTTTATACCATCCAGGGGGAAGGCGCTTACCAGGGTCATGCCGCTTATTTCATACGGCTGGGTGGCTGTGACGTGGGCTGCGTATGGTGTGATGTAAAAGATTCCTGGGACGCCGACGCACATCCAAAAGTGCAGGTAAAGGAGATGGCGCTTCGCGCCAAAGGCAGCGGAGCTGGGTTGGTGGTCGTTACAGGCGGAGAACCTACCCTCTATGACCTGGCAGACCTTACTTCGGAATTGAAGAAGGGTGGACTCAGGACTCACCTCGAGTCATCCGGTGCTTATCCACTGACCGGCGATTGGGATTGGGTCTGTTTTTCTCCAAAGAAATTCAAAGCCCCTCACCCAACATTTCCTCAGCACGCGCACGAACTCAAGGTGGTGATTTTTCATAAGAGTGACTTTTCGTGGGCTGAAGAGTTTGCCAATCAGGTTGGGCCGGAATGCCAGCTCTTTTTGCAACCGGAATGGTCAAAGGAACAAGAAATGCTGCCATTGATCGTTAACTATGCAAAGACACACCCGCAATGGAAAATCTCTTTGCAGGTGCATAAGTATATGAACATCCGGTAAAGTGATTAAGTGCTGAAGTGTTAAAGTGTTAAAGTTGAGACTTCCCCAATCAAGCACGTTACACGTTAACACGTTAACACTTTAATACGTTAATAAATCAACCTAAGTCAAATGGCAATAAGGTTTCTCAGGGCTGGAAGTTGGCTGTTGATCCTTTTCCCTTTGGTGTTGAATGCGCAGGGTCAACTCACTACAAAGTCAAAGAAAGCGATTGAGCTTTATAACGAATCGGACAACTACCGCGTGCGAGAACAATACGACCGGGCAATTGAGTTACTGAACCAGGCGATCGCCAAGGACAAGGAATTCGAAGAGGCCTATTTTCGGCTGGGGCTGACGCTAAAGAACAAGGGAGACCTTCATAAATCGAGTGAAGAATTTGAAAAGGGGTTAAGCCTCACGCGTGATCCAAGGAAACAGAATGGCTACCGCTACGAACTTGCTGACAATTACCTGCGGGTCGGAAATTATTCAAGGTCGTTGGATTTTCTGAATCAATACTTGAATGCAGAAAAAACGGCTGGGGCGAAAGTTGATATGGCAAAGATCTGGAAACTCCACGCGGAGTTCAGCCTGGCCCACAAAGAAAATTTATCTTATCAGCCGCAGGTATTGAGTGACACGGTGAATTGCTTTCCAATGCAGTATTTTCCAACACTTACGGCGGACAATCAACAAATTGTATACACCCGGCGCAACGGTCGCGGCCATGATGATGACGAAGACATTGTCATTTCTACCAAGGATGGGTCCGGAAGATGGACCACGCCTGTCTCCATTTCCGATCGGATCAATTCAACGTTGAGGGAAGGTGCCAGCACCATTTCGGCAGACGGACACTACCTCATATTCACGCTCTGCGGAAGTAAAACATATGGAAGGTGTGACTTATTTGAAAGCAAAAAAACGGGAGACAGCTGGAGTGCACCGCTCAATCTGGGACCCCTGGTGAACAGTGTTGCCTGGGATTCACAACCCACCCTTTCGGCCGATGGACAGGAACTCTATTTTGTCTCCGACCGGAAAGGTGGCATGGGGGGAAGCGATATTTGGTATTCGCGCAAAGATTCTACCGGGCGATGGATCAAAGCACAAAATGTGGGAAACGTCCTCAATACAAAATATGATGAAATATCTCCATTCATTCATGTCAACAACCGGAATCTTTACTTTGCTTCCAACGCCCATCCCGGTTTTGGCGGGTTGGATATTTTTGTCGCTGAAAAAGTGGATAAAAAATGGACAACCCCGGTAAACATGGGGGCTCCCTTGAATAACTATGAAGACCAATATTCGTTTTTCGTTACTGCAGATGGTCAGCGGGCATTTTATTCCAAGGACGAAATTGGTAAAAAGAACAACACAAAGTTGTACACGACGCCGTTACCCGAGCAAGTCCAGGTTCACTATTACAGCAACGTGGTAAAAGGAAAAGTAAGGAGCAAACAAAGTCGCAAACCGCTTCAGGCCCTGGTAGAATTGTACGACATCGGGAAAAACGAACGGCTTTCCGTGGTGCAATCCGACTCCATCAGCGGCGAGTATACGATGGTCCTCACACAAGGCGCCGAGTATGCGTTGTATTCAACTTGTTCAGGATATCTTTTCAAAAGCCTTTCGTTTAACTATGCTTCGGGAGGGCGTCAAAAACCGATCGAACTCGATATTGACCTGGAGGAAATGAAAGTCAACGCAACGGCAGTATTGAACAATATCTTTTTTGAAACCGATCAATATGACCTGAAGGATAAGTCGCTCACCGAATTGGAGGAAGTCGTGCGATTTCTAAAGGAGAATCCGCTCATCCGCGTGGAGATCGGTGGGCACACCGACAACGTGGGAACGGTCCCCTACAACCTGCTGCTGTCGCAAAAGCGCGCCCAATCAGTTGCAAACTACCTGACGGTTCATGGGATCAACGCCAACCGAATTCTTCAAAAAGGTTATGGACCCCACCAGCCGGTTAAACCCAACGACACGGAAGAAAACCGCCAGGCCAATCGCAGGATTGAATTCAAACTGATTTCTTTTTAAGGAGAAGTTCGTTTGCTTAAATTAGAGTTTG
>JBGPGZ010000027.1:0-17621 GCA_041484175.1 Cyclobacteriaceae bacterium
AAAATAATCCATTTACTGCACTGAAATTAATTTGAAATAATGCGTTGGCGGTGTAGATTTGTGCACTACGTGAAATTCGGGCACCTAAACGCATCATGATGAAGTTCAGAATCTTCGGTTTAGCCAAACTCCTCACCTCTGTTCTTTTAATTGTAGTAAGTTCCTCATCCTTTGCCCAGGAGATTCCCAAAGACGCCGCCGCCATCAGCGCGGGTGAAGCCTTGTTCAATGGCAACTGCAAGTCCTGTCACCGGGTTAAACAAAAATTAGTCGGCCCGGCATTGGCGGGTTTTGAAAACCGTGTTCCCTCCATTGCATGGGTGATAGGATGGGTGCGCAATTCTTCCAAAGTGATAGCCGGCGGCGATGAATATGCGGTAAAAATTTACGGCGAGTATAATAAGAGCCAGATGACCGCCTTTTCCGGCTACACAGATGCCCAGATATTAAGCATTCTGGCCTACGTGAAGGCGGAAGCAGAGAAAGTTGTAGTGGCACCACCTGCCGGGACCACACAAACAGTAAGTACCGAACCTTCCGTCCCAACAGCCTATTTCAATGCCATCCTTATCGGGATGCTCTTGATTCTGATATTGCTGGTAGTCATTCTCGGGTTGATCATTTCAGCACTTAAGAAATACCTTGACCAAAAAGAACTTCCGGCAGAAGACAGGGAAGTTGTCCACGCGCCCTTCACCCTTTCTACGATCGTACAAAGCAGTGGTTTTATTTTCCTCGTGTTGTTTATCGTTTCCGGCATTGCATTTAAGACAATTATTGACGGGTTGTATTCCATCGGTGTGCAGCAAGGGTACCAGCCCAAGCAGCCGATTGCCTTCTCCCACAAGTTGCACGCCGGCCAATATGAAATTGATTGTAAATATTGCCACACCGGCGCGATGAAAGGAAAGCAGGCCAACATCCCTTCACCGAATATCTGCATGAATTGTCATTCACAGGTCAAAAAGGGCTCGCCCGAGATTGCAAAGATCTATGCTGCCATCGGATATGATTCGGTGACTGCCTCATACTCAGGAAAACAAAAGCCGATTGAATGGGTCCGGATTCACAACCTGCCCGACCTGGCTTATTTCAATCACGCCCAGCACGTGAACGTGGCCGGCATCGAATGTCAGACCTGTCATGGCCCGATCCAGGAAATGGACGTGGTGAAACAGTATTCTCTGTTAACCATGGGTTGGTGTATTGATTGCCACCGCAAGACCGATGTGAATGCGAAAGGCAACGCCTACTATGACAAACTGCTCGAACTGCATAAAAGCAACAGCAAGAAACCGATGAAGGTGGAAGATATAGGAGGTTTGGAATGCGGCAAGTGCCATTATTGATCAGGAATGGTTTGGAGGAACAAGAAATAAGGACTAACGAATAACGGATCAACGCGTTTATGAGTAATAAAAAAACATACTGGAAAGGCATCGAACAACTCAAGAACGACCCCGGATTTGTAAAACATGCAGACAAGGAGTTCGTTGATCTTGGAGTAGAGCAGGATCCTGGCCATTCGCGCAGGGATTTCCTGAGGATGATGGGCTTTGGTATGTCGGCAGTGGCTTTGGCCGCGTGCGAAACCCCCATCCGCAAAGCCATTCCCTATGTTCAAAAGCCGGTGGACATTGATCCGGGCATTCCCAATTATTATGCCTCCACCTATATTAACGGCGGTGACTATTGCAGCATCGTGGTGAAGACCCGCGAAGGCCGGCCGATCAAAGTAGATGGAAACAGTCTTTCGAGCGTCTCCAAAGGGGGCACCAGCGCCCAGGTCGAGGCATCGGTACTCTCTTTATATGACAACTACCGGTTGCGCGGCCCTAAAATAGGAAATGACAACGCGGCCTGGGAAGATGTTGACAGGCAGGTGATTACCAAGCTTGGGGAGGTCTCCGCAAGGGGCGGGCAGATCCGGATTGTCAGCAATACCATCCTAAGTCCGAGCACCAGGGCATCCCTCGAAAAATTCAAAGCGAAATACCCTTCTGCAAAACACATTCAGTACGATCAGGTTTCCAACTATGGGATGCTCAAGGCGAATGAGGAATCGTTTGGACGTGCCTTTATACCTTCTTATGATTTTAGCAAAGCCAATGTGATCGTAAGTTTCGGTGCCGATTTCCTGGGCACCTGGATTTCTCCGATCGAATTCGCCAAGCAATATGGCGAGACCCGTGCCATCAGCGAAGACGATCGCGAAATGTCGCGGCATTATCAGTTTGAAAGCAACCTGTCGTTGACGGGAGCCAATGCCGACTACAGGACTCCGATCAGACCTTCACAAGGGGGACTGGTAATTGCGCAATTATATAATCTGATTGCTGCGAAAGCAGGGAAGAGCGCGCTATCGGCCGGCATCGAAAAAATCGACAACCTTGAAAAAGCAGCGAATGATCTATGGGAAAGCCGTGGCAAAGCGCTGGTAGTTTCGAGATCCAACAACAAAGCGGTTCAGGTGATTGTCAACGGAATCAACGACATGTTGGGAAGTTACGGGGCAACGATCTGGCCCAACCTTCCGGTCAATTTCAGACAAGGCAACGATGAGGAGATGGCCAATTTCATCGCCGATGTCGTAGGCGGAAAAGTAGATGCCGTTATTTTTTACAACAGCAATCCGGTTTATGATCACCCCATGGGAGAAAAACTGGGCGCCGCCTTAAAGAATGTCGCCCTGACGGTTTCCACTTCTTATACGGAAGATGAAACCGGCTCCTCCGTAAACATCAAAGCACCGGATCACCATTACCTGGAATCGTGGAATGACGCCGAGCCCAAACCGAATCTATATTCACTGTCGCAACCGGCTATCACGCCTATTTTTAAATCAAGGCAGGCGCAGGAAAGTTTCCTTGTCTGGGCCGGCGAAACGAACGTTGACTATTTTGAAATCGTAAAAGAGAACTGGAAAAACTGGTTCTATGGCAAACAAAATGCCACCGTGGATTTCCAAACCTTCTGGGACCAATGTTTATATAATGGTGTCTATGAGTTAGGATCGGACGAGTTCAAAGGAGTTTCTTTCGCAGGCGATGTCGGCGCTGCGGCATCGGCGATCAGCGCAAATTATAAAGCCGACAACACCGGTTTTGAGTTATCCATCTACGAAAACTATGGAGTAGGCAACGGATCTCAGGCGAATAACCCGCTCCTCCAGGAGTTGCCGGATCCCATCACAAAAGCTACATGGGACAATTACATAACCATCTCTCAAAAAGATGCTGCTGACAAAGGCTTCTCTATGCTGGATGGTGCAACCCAGTTGGCAAATCTTACGGTCGGAAGTGCAACCGTAAAAGTACCTGTGGTCATCCAGCCGGGACAAGCCGTCGGAACATTAGGCCTGCCTTTGGGCTATGGAAGAACGAAGGTGGGTAAGGTTGCTGAGAACATCGGCGTAAACGCCTATCCGTTTGTTGCTACGGTGAACGGCTCTCTTGCGCTCAGCGTTATTTCCGGCGTCAACATTGAAAAATCAGATGAATCGTACAGGATCGCGCAAACGCAGACCCATCAAACCTATATGGGACGGGAGAATGTCATTCAGGAGTCCATCTTGAGTGAGTTTAAGAAAGACCCGGCTGCAGGTCGGGATGAAGAAAAGATCTCCAAATGGAGTGAAGAAGTTCCGCCTGGCTCACTATCAATGTGGAAGGGTCACGAATACAAGAACCATCACTGGGGTATGGCAATCGACCTCAATACCTGCACGGGATGCGGCTCTTGCGTTGTGGCCTGTAACGTGGAAAACAATGTGGCGCTGGTAGGCAAGGATGAGATCCTGAGAAGAAGGGAAATGCATTGGTTGAGGATCGATCGCTATTACAGCAGCCCGGAAGGAACAGTCGTGGGTGATTATGCGGGGTTGGAACAGGCAGCAGACAACCCTGAGGTGGTTTTCCAACCCATGCTTTGCCAGCATTGTAATAATGCTTCCTGTGAAACAGTTTGCCCTGTGGCAGCGACAACGCACAGCTCGGAAGGACTCAACCAGATGACGTACAACCGCTGTATTGGCACCCGCTACTGCGCCAATAACTGTCCTTATAAAGTAAGACGCTTTAACTGGTTTAAATATCACGATAACCAGCAATTCTATCAGTCAAACCCGGCGATGAATACGGATCTGGGGCGGATGGTACTCAACCCGGAAGTGACGGTTCGCTCGCGGGGTGTGATGGAAAAATGCTCGTTCTGTGCTCAGCGCATCCAAACCGGCAAACTCAATGCGAAGAAGGAAAGAAGGCCATTGAAAGATGGGGAAGTTGTAACAGCCTGCCAGGCAGCTTGCTCTACCGGTGCTATTCTTTTTGGCGATATGAATAATCCGGAAAGCCGTTTGAGCAAACTCTTGAAGATCGAGCACAATCCTGAAAAACCGAACTATAGCATTGATAAGAAAATTGGCAATCCCCGGGCGTACCGGGTGTTGGAAGAAATTGGGGTAAAGCCAAACATTTTCTATCTCACGAAAATCAGGAATAAAGACAAGGCGCAAGAAAACGCAGGATGAACAATCGAAATAACGGATCAATGATATTATGGATGTGACCTCAGCATTACGCGAATCTTTAGTAACGGGCGGCAAAACGATGCACGATGTATCGGAGGACATCAGCCGCCACGTGGAAGGTAAGCCGGCTCCCCTATGGTGGATGGCGTTTGGTGTATCTTTCATTCTGTTGTGTTATGGATTTTATTGTGTGTGCATGCTGGAGTGGGTAGGGATCGGTGTCTGGGGGTTGAACAAAACAGTTGGATGGGCCTGGGACATTACCAACTTCGTGTGGTGGGTTGGCATTGGTCACGCAGGAACGCTGATATCAGCGATTCTTTTGCTGTTCCGCCAACGCTGGAGAATGTCGATCAACCGTGCTGCGGAAGCCATGACCATCTTCGCGGTGATTTGCGCCGCCAGTTTTCCAGCCTTCCACATGGGCCGCTTGTGGTTAGGATTTTACTGGGCGCTTCCTCTTCCCAACGCGTTTGGTTCGCTGTGGGTGAATTTCAATTCGCCGTTATTGTGGGACGTGTTTGCGATCTCAACATACTTTATCGTTTCACTGGTGTTTTGGTATATGGGGCTGATCCCCGACTTCGCCGTGATCCGCGACCGGGCAGTACGCTCGGGAAACAAAATCCGGGCTCTTATATATAATGGATTGAGTTTTGGATGGACCGGTGGAGCCCGCACCTGGATGCGCTATGAATCGGTGGCATTGATCCTGGCCGGTCTCTCGACGCCGCTGGTGCTTTCCGTTCACACGATCGTATCCATGGACTTCGCCACTTCGGTGATTCCCGGATGGCATACCACCATCTTCCCGCCTTACTTCGTTGCCGGTGCGATTTTCTCCGGCTTTGCGATGGTATTGACGCTCCTCATTGTTACGCGCAAAGTATTTAAGCTGGAAGACTACATCACCATCTACCATATTGAGCTGATGAACATCATCATCATCGTGACGGGTTCAATCGTGGGTATCGCCTATATTACAGAATTCTTTATCGCCTGGTATGGTGGTGTGCCGGCAGAATTGTATGCTTTTATGAACCGCGCCAGAGGCCCCTACTGGTGGGCGTACTGGTCTATGATGACCTGCAACGTGATTTCGCCCCAGCTGTTCTGGGTAAAGAAGATACGCACCAATATTGTAGCCACGTTCGTCTTGTCGATTGTGGTGAATATCGGGATGTGGTTTGAACGATTTGTGATCATTGTCACTTCCCTGCATCGCGATTACCTCCCGTCGAGTTGGGCGATGTTCTATCCTACGATGTACGATGTGGGTCAATATTTATTCACATTCGGATTGTTCTTCACGGCCTTCTTCCTGTTTGCCAAGTTCTTTCCGGTGGTTAACATGGCCGAAATAAAAAGCATTATCAAAGCAACGTCTGAAAAGAAGCATTCATAGATCATGGACAATAAAAAATACCTGGTTGGAATTTTTGGCGATGAGGATGTACTTCTTCACGCTGTTGAGAAGATCCGTGATAAGGGAGTAAAGATCGAGGAGGTCTACTCTCCGTTTCCGGTCCATGGACTGGATGAGGCGTTGGGTTATAAGCGCTCACGCCTGCCGATCGCGGCGTTTTTATTCGGCTTGACCGGCACAGCGCTGGCGCTGCTGATGCAGATCTGGATGCTGGGATATGATTGGCCTATGATCATTGGAGGAAAGAACTTTGCATCGCTTCCGCCTTTTATTCCGGTGACATTTGAATTGACGGTATTGCTTTCAGCCCTGGGTATGACCGGCACCTTCATGATCGTGAGCGACATGAAGCCCTATAAGTGGCCGCGCCAGTTTGATTTGCGGAGTACGGACGATAAGCACGTGATAGCCATCGACCTTGCCACCAACAAATTGAGCAAGGATGAAATTGGAAGAATATTAAAGGAAAACGGAGCGCAGGAAGTAAATGAAAAGAATTTCTAATACCATGCACAAGACGCACGTAATAAAGACTTTGATATTGGGTACTTCCGCGGCGGTGCTGTTGGCGGGCTGCAAGGCCGGGGGCGACTACCCGGGCCGTGAGTATGCTCCCAATATGTATCACTCGGTGGCCTATGAGCCGCTTTCACAAATTACGGATGAAGACGCGGGCCGCTGGGTAAATTCATTGGACAACGACCGTGGAGAGTATTTCAATTCAAATAAATACAATCCATACCGGATGAATATGCGCACGCCACCCCCGAACACGGTGAAGAGAACACCCAACGGGTGGTTGCCTTACAGGGCTCTCAACGACACGCTTGGATTGAGCAGGGCAGACAAACTGGTCAATCCGATAGATTCCTCCAAGAATGTGTTGGCGTCAGGCAAGGTCCTTTTTGAAACTTATTGCAAACACTGCCACGGCGCAAAGGGTACCGGCGACGGAAAGGTGGCCGATAAATATCCCGGTGTAGCCAATCTCAAGGGCGACGCTTACAAAAATCTTACGGAAGGACATATTTTTCATGTGATCACGTATGGCAAGGGCCTGATGGGTGCGCACGGTTCGCAGGTAAGCCCCGAAGACCGTTGGAAGATTGCCAGGTATGTAAAGGTGTTGCAGAAATAATCAGTTAACGAACGAATCAAAGAACCTCAAATGGTAACTGAAGAAAAATACGAATTCAAGGCGGAGACAAAAAAGAAATTGGTGATCCTGGCGGTCGTGGGGGTTGTGCTCTTTGCATTGGGAGTCCTCCTCGCTATGCGTTCCGGCGGCGGACATGAAGCACCCCCCGAAAAAGCTTCTTTGGAAGTCGCCAAAAACCTGGTGGCCACCACAGAACCAGTAGCAGCGGAAGAACCTGCCGAGGGTGAGCATCATGAAACGGCCACCTGGATCAAGCGAATTTATGCTTCCCTTTGGATGAACAATATTTTCTTTACTGGCATTGGCGTTATCGGGTTGTTTTTTGTAGCAATACAATACGCAGCACAGGCAGGATGGTCGGCACCGATCAAGAGAATACCCCTCGCGATCGGTCAGTGGATTCCCTATGCCGCGGTTTTGATGTTAGTAAGTTGGTTTGTAGTGAAACACGATGTATTTCATTGGACCCACCTTGACTTGTACAGACCCCTCAGCGAGGGTGGCGATAAGATTATCCAGGACAAAAGCGGCCTTTGGTATTGGCCCATGGAATCAAGGGTCTTCCCTGTTTTTTATATCTTCAGGATGGTGTTGTTCTTTGGTTTGTGGTACCTCTTTTTCATCTGGATTAAGAGAGAAATGCTCGCCGAGGATATGGATGGATCTACCGAGCACTATTATACGGCGCGGAGATTTTCCGCCATATTCCTGATCATCTTTGGCGTAAGTTCCTCCGTAGCCGCCTGGGACTGGGTGATGAGTATTGATCCCCACTGGTTTAGCACGATGACGGGCTGGTATGTTTTTGCCAGCTGGTGGGTCACCGGACTGGCGGTAATTACCCTCATCGTTGCGAGCCTGAAAGAAGCAGGGTATCTCAAAATGGTCAATGCAAATCACCTTCATGATTTAGGAAAATTCATTTTTGCATTTAGCATTTTCTGGACGTACATCTGGTTTAGCCAGTTCTTGCTGATTTATTATGCCAATATTCCCGAGGAAACGGTCTATTTCATTCAACGGTTGAAAACTTCCCCTTACAGTTGGATATTTTATGCCAATCTTTTCCTAAACTTTGCGTTGCCATTCTTGCTGTTGATGACCCGGGATGCGAAGCGCCACATGTCGATGCTAAAGGTCGTTTGCCCAATCGTTATTATTGGACATTGGTTTGATTTTTATAACATGGTGACGCCAGGCGTGATGCATGACAACGGCGGGGTTGGATTCCTGGAGATCGGCTTGACATTGATTTTTGCGGCCGCCTTCTTGTTTGTCGTGCTGAGCAGCCTGGCAACGGTGCCGCTGGTGGCAAAACACGATCCGATGATGGGAGAAAGTTTGCACCATCACATCTGATGGTTTGTAGAAGTGGATCTGATTTAAAGATAAAACTATGATGAGCATTGTTATCGGATTAGGGGTTTTGCTGGTGCTGGCCATACTGTACATGATTTTCAGGATCAGCAACCTGGTGGGATTGGTGAAGGGAAGCGAAGGAAAAGTCGATCCGTACAATAAAATAAATGCATTCCTGTTTATGGTATTCTCCATCGGCAGCCTGGCGGGATTCTTTTGGTACTCCTATGTGCATTTTGACGGATATACCCTTCCGATCGCTTCGAATCATGGCAAAATTACGGACGGTCTCTTTTGGATCACCATGGGGATCACGGTATTCGCTTTTAGTATTATCAGCGTGGCCATGTTCTGGTTTACCTATAAATACCAGTACAACGAAAACAGAAAGGCAGAGTTTATCTCCGATAATCACAAACTTGAAATTATCTGGACCATTATTCCGGCGATTGTTTTGGCCTTGTTGATTTTCCGCGGGCTGCGGGTTTGGAACGATATTACAGGTCCGGCCAGCGCCGATGCCGAAGTCATTGAGTTGGTCGGCCAGCAGTTTGCCTGGACAGCGCGCTACCCCGGCGTAAAGGATAAGCAATTGGGATTGGTCAATTATAGGCTTACCGACGCTTCCAACGAATTTGGATTGGACTTGACTGACAAGAATTCTTTTGACGATTTTAAGTCGCTGGAATTGCACTTACCGGTGGGTAAGGAAGTCCTATTGAAGATCCGTGCAAAAGACGTTTTGCACAGCGTCTTCCTCCCTCATTTTCGCGTAAAGATGGATGCGGTTCCGGGGATGATAACGCAATTTAAATTTACGCCCACATTGACCACCCAGCAGATGCGCGACAAACTGGGCAATCCCAAATTTAACTATGAAATGGCGTGTGCAGAGATTTGTGGCAAAGGACATTTTTCAATGCGGTTCCCGGTGTTCGTTGACGAGCCGGAAGTCTTTGAAAAATGGAAAGCGTCGCAGGATTCCTGGTTGAAACAAAACCCGGATTATTTGAAACGAGTGCCTGCCGAACTCCGGGAGGCCGCGATGATTAAAGCAGGTATACCACTGGATAATGCAGGAGCCATCGCTCCGGTAAGGACAGTTTCAGTTAACCAATAAGACATTTATACATCATGGCAACAACCAACATTCATACGCCATCCGACGTTCATCACCACGATGATCATGAACACGAGGAGCACCATGGCAATTTTTGGACTTCCTATATTTTTTGCCAGGACCATAAGGTCATCGCCAAGCAATTTCTTTTCACAGGCATGGCGTGGGCGTTGCTGGGGGGTATTCTCTCTGTCATTTTTCGAATTCAATTGGGTTTTCCGGAGGCCAGCCTGGAATGGATAAGGCCTGTTTTGGGCGGGTGGATCACGCCGGAAGGAAAAATTGACCCTGAGTTCTATCTCGCCATGGTAACAATGCATGGAACGATCATGGTCTTCTTTGTATTGACCGCCGGATTGAGTGGGACCTTTAGCAACTTTCTCATCCCGTTACAGGTGGGCGCCCGGGATATGGCCTCCGGTTTTATGAACATGCTTTCCTATTGGTTCTTCTTCGCTTCAAGTTGTGTGATGTTCACATCCTTCTTTTTATCCACAGGCCCCGCTGCGGGAGGCTGGACCGTTTATCCTCCGCTCAGCGCTTTGCCGCAGGCCATTTCAGGTTCAGGGTTAGGAATGACGCTTTGGTTGGTAGCAATGGCCCTTTTTATTGTAAGCACCTTGTTGGGAGGCATCAATTATATCACGACGGTCATCAACCTGCGGACGCAGGGCATGGCCTTTACAAAAATGCCACTCACCATATGGGCCTTCCTGTTCACCGCCATCATCGGACTTCTTTCGTTCCCGGTGCTTTTCAGTGCTGCACTCTTGCTGATCTTTGACCGCAGCTTTGGCACCAGCTTCTTCTTATCGGATATCTACATCGCCGGTGAGGCGCTCCCTAATCAAGGTGGAAGCCCGATCCTGTTTCAACACTTATTCTGGTTCCTGGGTCACCCTGAAGTATATATTGTGCTTCTTCCTGCCCTGGGTATTACCTCTGAGATCATCGCCACCAATTCGCGCAAGCCGATCTTCGGATACAAAGCCATGGTGGGCTCGATGTTATTTATTGCCATCCTGTCTTTTGTAGTATGGGCGCATCACATGTTTGTCACCGGAATGAATCCATTCCTGGGCTCTATCTTTATGCTGTTGACGCTGATCATTGCCGTCCCATCCGCTGTCAAAATCTTTAACTATGTTACCACCCTTTGGAAAGGAAATATCCGGTTTACGCCGGCGATGCTCTTCTCCATCGGTTTGGTTTCATTCTTTCTTACGGGTGGTATTACTGGCATATTCTTAGGTAACTCCGCGGTCGATATCCAATTGCATGACACGTATTTTGTTGTAGCACACTTCCATTTGGTCATGGGCAGCGCATCGTTCTTCGGTATGCTGGCGGGCGTCTACCACTGGTTCCCCAAGATGTTTGGCCGCATGATGGACGACCGGCTCGGATATATTCACTTCTGGATTACCTTCGTGGGTGTTTATATGGTATTCTTTCCAATGCATTACATTGGAATTGCGGGGTTCCCAAGAAGATATTATTCATGGACAAATTTCGAAACCTTTAGCGGTTTTACTGACCTGAACATGCTGGTGAGCGTGGCAGCGATTCTCACGTTGTCGGCGCAGTTTATTTTTCTCTTTAATTTTATTTACAGCATTTTCCGCGGCAAGACGGCTCCGGCAAATCCATGGAATTCAAATACGCTGGAGTGGACGACTCCGCTCCATCCCAAGCACGGAAACTGGCCGGGTGCGATTCCAACGGTTTATCGCTGGCCCTATGATTACAGCAAGCCTGGAGCAAAAGAAGATTTTATCCCTCAGCATATTCCTTATTCTGAAACGCCTGAGTCAAATCTCCCTTATGAGAATGAGCAGATCAAACTGGAGTTGGGTAATGGGGGTGCGATTGTGGTAGAGGATAAAAAACACTAAGCCGGCGGTTTAGATCAATCATTGAACTCAAAAGCGATCCAGGGATTTCGTAAACTTTGTTTTACAACCCTGATCGCTGTTTATTTTTTGATCCTCATTGGCGGGATTGTTCGTAGCACGGGCTCTGGCATGGGTTGCCCAGATTGGCCAAAATGCTTTGGCAGCTGGGTTCCCCCGACCAGCGTGCAGCAACTTCCGGCAAATTACAAGGACGTCAACGCCGCTTTTCGCGAAAGAAAAAATCAGAAGTTCGCCCGCTATCTGCGAGCAGCCGGATTCAGCACAACCGCAGAGAAAATTGAAAATGATAAATCGATCCTGGCAGAGACCGATTTTAATGTGACCAAAGCCTGGATCGAATATGGGAACCGTCTTGTCGGCGTTGTGATAGGCCTGTTCATCATCGCATTGTGCTGGCGATCCATCAGCCTGCGCAAACAACATCCACCCATTTTCTTTTTTTCCCTGGTCACCCTGATGGCTGTACTATTGCAAGGTTGGTTTGGCTCAATCGTCGTCTCGACGAACCTTACCTCCTGGACTGTAACCGTCCATTTGTTCTTGGCGCTGCTAATCGTCGCTGTGCTGGTTTATTTGCTGAGATTGAGTGAGCCAGATCAAGGCCTTTACAACACCCCGTTACCAATGAAATTCCTGCTTGCGGCATGCATGGCCACGCTCCTCATCCAGGTATTTCTTGGAACCCAGATACGCGAATCGATCGACCGCCTTGCAGCAATCCGGATGATGCGGGAAAGCTGGATTTCGCAATTGGGAGTTGCCTTTCTTATCCACCGCTCATTTTCCCTGGTGGTACTGATCTTGAATGCGATTTTGGTGATGAAATTGAGGAAAACAACTGCAAATAATGCTTTATCCGCTGCGCTAATAGTTTTAATTTTAGGCACTTTCTTGACGGGGGTGGGGATGGCTTATTGGGCTGTTCCTGTTGTACTGCAACCGGTCCATTTGGCAACGGCCACCGGCGCTTTTGGAATGCAATTGCTTTTGTTTTTCCGGATGAACGCACGTCAAAGAGCAGCGATAACAAATTGATATGATATCACAGGAAATTCAAGTTTCAACATTGATTGCCGCGAAAGCCCGAGCCCTGGTGGAACTTCTTAAAGTGAGGTTGTCTTTGCTCGTCGCCTTCTCCTGCGCATTTGGATATGGCCTTGCCACCCGGGGCTATGTAAACTGGGAGATGCTCCTGATGATCACCTTGGGCGGCTTCCTGCTCTCGGGTGCTTCGGTCGGCCTTAATCAGGTGATGGAGAAGGATCTCGACAAGCTGATGACCCGCACCATGCACCGCCCTATTCCGACGGGTCGTGTGTCTGTGATGGAAGCAATAATATTCATCTTCATTTGTTCGGTCGTAAGCATCGTTATTCTTTGGATATATACAAATCCATTGACGGTAGGCCTGTCGATCGTCTCCATGGCGTTGTACGCTTTTGTGTATACACCCTTGAAAAGGGTAGGACCCATTGCTGTTTTTGTAGGCGCCATTCCCGGCGCGTTCCCCCCGCTGCTGGGTTGGATCGCGGCGACCGGATCTGTCTCTCACGAGGCAATGATCATTTTTGGGATTCAGTTTATTTGGCAATTTCCTCACTTCTGGGCGATCGCCTGGGTCGCGGATGATGACTATAAAAAGGCGGGCTTTAAACTGCTTCCTTCCGGCGGAGGAAAAGACCTGAACACAGCGATTCAAATTATGATTTACACCATGTTCCTGATCCCGCTGGGTTTGCTTCCCGCCAAATTCGGGATTACGGGACTCGACTCCGCCATCGTGGCGACGGTGTGTGGTGTTGCTTTTTTTGCGCAGACATTTTCGTTGATGAAAACGGGCAGCCGTCAGTCTGCGCTTCGGATCATGTTTGGATCATTTTTGTATCTGCCCATCGTGCAGATCGCGTACTTGCTGGACAAATTATAAGAAGACCATAAAGGATTACGATTCAATGACGAGCGAATTCAAAATAGTCGAGGAGCCGAAAAAGCCGATCTCGATGCATCCGAAGAAATTTGCGATGTGGCTTTTTCTGGCCAGTGTGGGGATGTTGTTTGCGGCCTTTACATCAGCCTACATTGTGCGACAGGCGGAAGGCAATTGGGTCTATTTTGAGTTGCCAAGGCTTTTTTACCTCACGACTTTTATTATTCTGGCAAGCACGGTCACGATGCAATGGGCCTATTGGTCGGCCAAAAAAGACAACCTCGACCGGGTGAAGCTATTGGTCACCGCAACCTCGATCTTGGGTGTTGTTTTTCTGATCGGACAGGTGATGGCCTGGCGCGAGCTCGTGAAGATCAGCGTTTATTTGGTGGGAAACCCCTCGGGGTCATTTCTTTACATTCTGACCGGATTGCATGGACTTCACCTGGTTAGCGGCATCGTCTTTCTCCTGATCGTATTGAACGCAACCTGGAGGTATAAAGTGCATTCAAAAAACCTGGCCCAGATAGAAATGTGCACAACGTATTGGCATTTTTTGGGCGGTCTTTGGGTTTATTTGTTTGTATTCCTATTATTGTATCGTTGAATTGTTGAGTAAATTGGTGCTGATTTGCAAGGGGAAAATAAGAGTCGGATAGTGCGTCTTACGGTCAACCGATAACTAAATAAATTTCGTTCTATGGCACATTCTACAGCCGCAACAGCACCAGGCCAAAGCAACTGGAATGGTGGAGTTTCCCCGATGGGTGTCAGCTACGGCAAGCTCATGATGTGGTTTTTCCTTCTGTCAGATGCATTCACCTTCTCCGGATTGTTAATAACCTATGGACTGGTAAGGTCATCGCACGAAGCCTACCATGGAGCTGTCAGCGCCTTTACCTTCTCTCATGCCTATTGGCCTGTTCCTGAAAGAGTTTATGAGGCGGTGCCCTTTTTCCATGGCATAAACCTGCCCTTGGTCTTTGTTGGGATCATGACCTTCGTTCTCATTATGAGCAGTGTTACGATGGTGCTGGCCGTGGAGGCAGGCCACCGGATGGACCGGAAGGCTGTTGAAAAGTGGATGCTCTGGACAATTCTCGGAGGAATCACTTTCCTAAGCTGTCAGGCATGGGAGTGGACCCATTTTATTGTCGGAACCGAAAGCGGCACTACCATTAAAGAATTTGTCAATGGGGAATTGGTATCGCGTGTGATTCACGGTGCCAATCTTCAGGAAAACCAATACGGCCCTCCCGATTTTGCCGATTTCTTTTTCTTTATTACAGGCTTTCACGGGTTCCATGTATTCAGCGGCGTGTTGTTTAATTTTCTTATTTATTACAATGCTGTCACGGGCGTTTACGACCGAAGGGGCCACTACGAAATGGTGGAGAAAGTAGGCTTGTATTGGCACTTTGTGGATCTGGTTTGGGTATTTGTATTTACTTTCTTCTATTTGGTTTAAATTAAATTTCATAAAACATGGCGCACGATCAGGAACCCCAGATAACAATCCTTCCACCGAACAAGGAAAAAATCAAGAAACTATGGACAGTAGCACTGATCCTGGGGATTGTTACTTTGGCTGAATTTGCGATCGCTTTTACGTTGCCGCATGGTCCTGCAAAAACGGCCATTTTCGTTTTAATGACGATCGTCAAGGCCACCTACATTGTTGGCGAATTCATGCACCTTCGCTATGAAGTAAAAGTATTATTGTGGTCGATTTTGATCCCGATGCTTTTTGTGATCTGGATGCTGGTTGCCTTTGTTTACGAAGGATTGAAAATCTCCGACGTGCGCTGGTAATCTGTCGGACCTTTGTACGGAGGGCTAAGGTGGGCAAACTTTAGCCCTCTTTTTTATGGTGTGGATGAAAAGAAAAATCATTTATCTTTTTCTGGCGTTGCTACTACCCGGGTTGATCTTCGTTTTTTTGAAACGATTTGGAAAGAATGAGTTTGCAATACCCTTGTATCATCAACAGGGGGTTGACAGTCTGAATTCAATTTGCGGCACCCGCTACGAACAGCCTTACCGGTTGCCCGACACCGTTCTTCAAAAAACCGGATGGACCGGTGGACCCGCTTCTCTGTTTGTCTTTGATCCGGCCATCGGGGAACCGGGTGAGTTGAGAAAGATCGCTGAGACATTTAACGAAAGAGAACTTCAAACGATTGAGGTTAGCAATCATCAATTTGGAAACGCGACCATTAACCGGTGGCGCTCCTGTGTGTTTATGGTAAGGGGTCCCTGGAACGCTGTGCTCGTAGACAATGAAAAAAGAATCAGGGGATATTATGCAATCAACTCCCGGGAGGAAACTGACCGACTGATCCTTGAGCTGGAAATTTTGCTAAAAAAGTATTGATATGGCGGGGCAAGAGGAACGATATCGTAAATTGATCATCGTAGTTTCGATTATTATTCCGCTGGCGGTGGCCGTATTATTCAGGGTCAGGGTTGACGGGTATGACTTTTCATTTCTGCCGCCCCTTTATGCCGGCATCAACGGCATTACCTCCTTCCTGCTGGTGGCAGCCTTTATCGCTATCAGGAATGGACGGCGGGCGCTTCATGAAAAGCTCATGAAAACATGCATTGCATTATCCGCCTTATTTTTAGTGATGTACATTCTCTATCACATGACCAGCGATCCAACAGCTTATGGTGGTCGTGGGGCATTGCGCACCATTTACTATTTTGTGCTCGTAAGTCACATTATTCTATCGGTTGCGGTGATTCCGATGGTCTTGTTTACCTTTGTGCGGGCCCTTTCAGGGAATTTTGAAAGGCACCGGGCATTGGCTAAATTTACTTTTCCGGTTTGGTTGTACGTAGCGGTGACCGGTGTGATTGTTTACTGGATGATCAGTCCGTATTATCAATAGGTATATGAAGTTTTTGCTGAGTGTTTGGATCGTTTTGTTATCAGGTACAGCGTCCGTTGCCCAATGCGCCATGTGTCGTGCAACGCTTGAAAACAACTTGAGTAATGGCAACATAGGCATTGCAGCAGGCATTAATTTTGGCATTATGTATCTGTTTTTTGCTCCCTATTTATTCGTTGGATTGATCGCCTATCTTTGGTATAGAACCAGCAGAAACAATGCCCGCAAGGAGTTTAATCAACGCACAACTTCACGGTAAGTGCCCCCGCTGCCGCCAGGGCGAGATTTTCAAGTATCCTCTGAGGAATATTTCAAAATTTACTTCCATGCATGGGCAATGCCCCCGTTGTGGCGCTTCTTTTTCGCCTGAGCCTGGATTTTATTATGGTGCCATGTTCGTCAGCTACGCGCTGAGTGTTGCACTTTTTGCTTTTGTCGGGCTTATCTTGTATTTCTTTTTTCATCCTTCCGACCTTGATTACCTTATTTGGATTACGATTGCGGCTATTCTTTTTACTCCGATTTCCTTTCGATACTCCCGGGTATTGTTTTTGTTTTGGTTTGGCGGCTATCATTACGAGCCCGAACGGTAAGAGCAAAGAATTTCTTAATTTTAGAATTGACTTGACTTGAATGGCAAAAGCGAAACAATTCGTCTTTTTATTGCTGTCTCTGTTTTTCTTAACCGCAGGATTAATTGCGGGTCTCTATTTTGACAGCCCTCCTTCAGCAAAGGAATTGGCCGTGCAGGTTTCAAAATCAGTAAGAAGAGAAATCGAGAGCGCCCGGAATGAGGCCTCGCGGTTGCAGAAACTTCCCGTTGGTAGCCCTTCCTGGCAAAACGCGGAAAATTCTTTCTTCCTTATCGACAGCCTGAAGGTACTGGAATGGACCCGGCATGATTTTCTTCCGGACCTCCGGTTGGTGCAGGAGACCTTTTCCTTAAAATTACTTCAGGTGGCCCAGGGGAGTTTTCTTGTTAGAAAATGGCCTGTTCACGGCAGTCAATTCCTGCTGTTGGTGTTACCCCTGCAAAAGGACTTTAAGATTGTCAACAACTATCTGTCTCCCGAGTGGAACGCTTCTATTTTTCCAGCGCACGTTCAGATTGTGGACCCAGCCGGCGAGGGGGAAGCCATCAACCTGGAGGATGGCCGATGCATATTCAAGATCCGGAAGCCGGTTGGGCAACCCGATGAAAACACCCTTAACCTGGTCGGATTGCTGTCAATAACCCTTTCCATCATCAGTTTCTTGATTTTTGCGGTTACCGTGTTAAGGCGATGGCATGG